>DATGSG010000133.1:0-16322 GCA_035302925.1 Virgibacillus sp.
GGAGATTAAAATTCAAGATGCCTTGCAAACCCTTATGCATAACCGAACGAGCTTTGTCATTGCCCACCGCTTAAATACGATTCAAGCGGCAGATAAAATCATTATGCTAGCAGATGGGGAAGTCCTGGAACAAGGAAGCCATGAACAACTGATTCAACTACGAGGAGCGTACTATCATTTGTATAAAGCGCAACTCCAGAAGGAAACCAATGTATGAGTAAGCGGAAGGGTTTATGATTAAGTTAACCATCAAATTAGCCGTTGGCACACACGAAGACTCCAGTGGGAAAAGCAACAGCCGAAAATCCCGCAGGAAGTGTTCTGTGCTTCCGAGGAAGTTGAGGGTTGCCCACGGAAAGCGAAGTGTGTGCCAACGGCGGCAATCCCACCGCTTGAATACGATTCAAACAGCAGATAAAATCATCATGTTAGAAGATGGAGAAATACGTGAGCAAGGAAGCCATGATCAACTTATTCGGCTACGCGGCAAATATTATGATCTAAATAAAGCACAACTACAGAAGGAAACCAATTATTAAGTGAGGAAAGAACGAGAAATTCATGGTAAGCTAGAGATAAATAGATCCATAAAATGAGGTGCTACATATCGCTAGATTAGGTAAAATGGTGGAAGAAGAAATTCAGAGTATCTATTTAAATGAAACGATCATGCTAAAAATTTATAAACCGGAAAAATTCTCAGAACTATATAAATACCATCTTTGTATCATGCAAGATGGTAATGACTATTATCAAATCGGCCGTATTGCTCGATTAAGTGATGAACTCCATCGTAGTGGAGATATCGAGCGAACGATCTTTATCGGGATTCATTATGCTGATAAAGCAGATCGGTGGAAAAAATATCACCCTGATGGTGAGCAACAGCAAGCATATATGAAATTTTTAAGGCATGAGGTTCTCGCTTTATTAGATGACACATTACCAACTTATCATATGGGCCAATCAAGGATCTTACTTGGTGACTCTCTTGCGGGTACCCTTGCCTTGCAAACAGCGATCCAATATCCACATACATTTGGTAAAGTCATCTTACAATCACCTTATGTTAATCAAACGGTTCTGGATGCCGTGAAAAACGCTGCACCAATGCACTCTTTAGATGTGTATCACACGATCGGTAGTAATGAAACAGCCGTTACCATGACGGATGATTCAATCGTAGATTTCCTAACGCCGAATCGAAGATTACATGAATTATTAACGAAGCAAGGGGCCCAATGTGAATATTATGAACAAGCTAATGGTGAACATACGTGGAAGTATTGGCAACAGGATTTACAACATGCACTAACTTCTACATTTGCGTGACATTTTTTTAAAAGTTCTTTCGATTTAGCTTAGTCTTTGTTATAATATAGCGAACTGGTTGCAAAAGTTTTGTTTGTTCCGCAATTCACGATGGATGCCTGTTTTTAAAATTATCCAAGGAGGGTTTTAAATGATTAACTATGGTATTGCGATCTTTCCTTCAAAGCCAATCCAAGATGAAGCTAACTCATACAGAAAACGATATGATCCGAAGTATGCCTTAATTCCACCACACATCACATTGAAAGAATCTTTTCGTATTGATGAGCAAGAGATGGACGGAGTGGTGACAACATTAAAACAGATTGCTAACGAGATCGAACCTTTTACAATTGATATCCAAAAGGTGAGCTCTTTTGCTCCTGTGACAAATACGATTTATTTTAAAATTGAACCTAATCAAGTTTTAAACGATTTATATGAGAACTTGCATGAAGGTGTCTTTCCTAATACGGCTCAACATAATTTTGTTCCGCATATTACCATTGGTCAAAATCTTTCCGATGGTGAGTATTCAGATGTTCGAGGGACCTTACAATTGAAAAATGTTGAACATGAAGATGAAATTGACCGGTTTCAATTGCTTTACCAGTTGGAAAATGGCTCATGGACCGTGTATGAATCTTTTGTATTTGGAAAAGAACGCCTGTGAATATTAAGATCGCCACATCAAAAGAAGAACGAAACCGCGTGTTTCAGATTCGAAAAAGCGTCTTCGTAGAGGAACAGCAAGTTCCTCTAGAGCTAGAATTAGATGAATATGAAGATGATGCCATCCATTTTATTGGGATTCAGGATGATATGCCCATGGCAGCTAGCCGGTTAAGATGGTCCGGAGAGTACGGTAAATTAGAGCGGATTTGTATTCTGAAACATCTTCGTGGTCAATCTTATGGGAAGCAGCTAATCGAAGCCATGGAACAAACGATCCAGGAACACGGGTACTCCAAAGCGATATTAGGAGCTCAGACACATGCAGTCTCCTTTTATGAGCGACTTGGGTATCAGGTTGTTTCCGAGGAATTTATCGATGCTGGTATTCCCCATGTCATAATGAGCAAAGCATTGACATCATAGCTCAGCATATGCATGATGAATAAACAGTTTTCTCCCCTAAAGGGAGCAGACTGTTTTTTTGTTGGATGAATGGATTCACCTGTTTCGGTTATGCTACAACATAACTGAATAAGGAGAGTGTTAGGATGAACAATATGCTGCCAATGTTATATGAGACTATTTTTGGATTCTGTGCCCTCTTCCTCTTGACGAAAGTTCTCGGTAAAACGCAAATTTCTCAATTAACGGCCTTTGATTTTATCGCGGCATTGGTTTTAGGTGAACTCGTTGGAAATGCTTTATTCGATGAAAAGGCTGGGATCCTTGATATTGGATATGTCATCTTTTTATGGGGTAGTTTATTATATATTGTTGAAATGATTACCCAAAAATATAAACGGTCACGGTTCTTTCTGGAAGGAAAACCCGCTGTCATTATTCATAAAGGTGATTTAGTTTATGAAGAAATGCGGAAAAACAAGATCGATATTGATGAAATTCAACATATGCTCCGGGAGAAAGACGTCTTTGCCATCCAAGAAGTGGAATATGCGATTATGGAGTCAAATGGTGAAGTCTCTATTTTAAAGAAATCGGCCTATCAAACCCCTACCAAAAAAGATCTGAATATCGCTCCGACAGAACCACAAATGGCGATGCCTTTAATTTCCGATGGGGAACTGATTAAAGATAATTTAGCGGAAGCAGATATAAGTGAAGAATGGTTATTAAACGAAATTGAACGACAAGGTTTTCCGTCGATTAAAGAAGTATTTTATGCGGAATGGATGAAAGACACCAAACTCCATGTCCAGCCTTACACAAAAATCAAACATAAAGATATGGTAAAAAAGAGAAAAAAGTAACGACCCTTGTTGATCAGCGTTTAAATAGCCAACGATTCCCTTTGATTTCATGATTAATTTCCCCTCGTTTAATTAGCCCTACGAGATAAGCGGTCACGGCTGTTCGATATAATAGCCATTGTGATAATTGATGGCTTTGGACATCAAATTGATTACACATCGTCGTGATCAGCTGTTCATGAGAGATCCCCTCAACTTGTGAATAAACTTCTTCTTTTGCCCATTCTAATAATTTCTCATGATAATCGATATTGATCTGAACGGTGTCTTTAAAATTTTCCTCATATTTTCCGTGTCCTGGTACAGCACCTTGACATATAATATGTAGTAATTCCTGTAGACTGTGGATCGTAGCATCCGCATCGGTAATGTACGGGATTTTATGTTTTTCAAGTTGTTCTGCACCAAAATAACTATCTCCTGCATACAGAACACCATCAATTTTAAGTGCTTGTTGCTGATAACTATGGCCTGGAAGTGCATAGGTTTGAAATGAAAAGTTATCAACAACATGTTCGCCCGCCTTTATCACTGAATCAACTCGCATCGGTTTTCCTTGAATAAATTTATTGGTCAACTCTGGGAGTGGATCATTACCGCCAAATAAATACAAGGGTTCAAGAGCTGGGTTCTCTAGTATGGCAGCTTCGAAAATGGGAGCAATCGTATGGACATGCTGTCTTTTTTGTAAGAAATTTGCACCTCCAAAATGATCCGCATGAGCGTGCGTGATAAATAGATGAGTGACTGGTAATTCCCGCTCTCTTAATTGTCTCCATACTTTTCTCATAACTGAATCATCAATTCCCGTATCAATGAGCATCCCTTGATCACCTTGCTGAACATACCCAATATTTACAGCGCCAGCAAAATAATAACATGTTTCATTTAATGAGATCAAGTCCATGTGGATCCCCTTCCCTGTTCAATGTTTTTTTCATTATATCGTATCCGATATGTCCGATCAATTCTTAATCTGACCGATTAGCAAGAAAAACTTTAATCAGTCACCATGAATGCCCACACGCTCTAAGCATTTGCACATATTCTACTAAAGACTAGAACAAGTCAATTAACTTAGAGAAAGGGGTAATGATTTATGGGTTGTGGAAAGGAACATCATTCAGGCAACTGTGTGTGCGATGTATTAAAGGAAATTGCACGTGCACAAAACGATATTGTAGATATATGCTGTGACACGAGCTGTGAACAATCAATTAACGACTTACTTGGAGAGACAGAGGTTCGAAACGGCTTAGACACGGTACCTTTAATTTTGTATTGTAAAGATGGTTGTAAACCGTTTAAAGGCTATGGAGCACATCCTGATAATATCGGTCATGTTATTTCAAGCTTTTACTTCCGCGTTAAAACGGTTGATGATGACTGCTGTGCTGTCATTGAATTATTAAGAGATCCACATTGTGATTCTAGAAATCCGTCTAATCCAATTGATCAAAAGACAAAACATTTAAGAGCAACTGGTGTTTGTATTACTGTTGACTTAAATTGCTTCTGTCATGTCACTTGCTTGCCAGCGATTTCAGCTTTCAACTAAAATATGAATCGTGCAAAATGATCTAAGTAGCTAACACCTATTGAAAGAAGGTTCTTTCAATAGGTGTTTTTTTATTAAAAACCTAATAAGCTAATCTCCTGAATATCTTTCAATGGGATTTCCGTAGTGGAGGCCCTTCTCCCGACCCGCATCAATACAAGATCATCTTTCGAATCTACAATTGTTCCTCGATATTTTCTTTCTTCTGTTAAAACTTCACAACGAACAACAGGAGCGTTACCAGGCATATTTATAAAATAAGTAACTTTATCCGTGATCGATAAATCATTAAAACGACTATTTTTCACGACCTGATCTTGGCTCACTTCCTCTTCCTCTGCTGTCGCCATTTGCTCATCATCCTTTTGCTCTCCATATTCAAGTTCATCTTCATCGTCAATTGGATCAATAAAGAAGTTTCGTCTTCCACCTCTTCTTTGCCTAAATGGCATTGGCGTCACCTCTGACTCATCCCGCTCCACTGACTTTCGTGGGCTAAAATAATCTTGTTGCATGCGCGCCTCTGGCTTTTGTCTTGTTGGCTGATGGATATAAAGTAACGGTTCCCTCGCATATCGTTTTCTTTTCATACCTTCATTCGCTCCCTTTCTTTTCCTTTCTCGCTATTATATGAATCAAAAGAAAAAAATGTGCTCTTGTCACGGATCACCCCATGACAAAAGCACATCCATCAAACCAGATAGCTCATAAAACTTGTTGCAATCCCAAAGTAAATTAAAATAGATATGATATCATTCAACGTCGTAATAAACGGCCCAGAAGCTACCGCCGGATCAATATTGAGCCGATCCATAAAGATCGGAATGACGGATCCGGATAAAGTGGCGACGGTGAGAGTGGCCATAATCGAAATCCCGACTAGAATTCCTAGGAACAACTCCCCTTTCCAAACATAAATAATAAGCGTAATTAAAATTCCACATGTTGTTCCCGTGATTAATCCAGTTGTTGCTTCACGAATCATCAATTTTAGCTTCCCTTGTTTCCCATAATCGCCAGTCGCTAACCCTCTCACAGCGACTGCTAATGATTGTGTTCCCGTATTCCCTGCCATACCAGCAATTAACGGAATAAAGATCGCTAAGATCGCCACTTTTTCCAAGGTCGCTTCAAAACGGCCAATTAAACTAGCCGTGAACATGCCGAGAAACAATAAAATTATGAGCCAGGGCAATCGTTTCTTCGCTGCCTCTAATGGGCTATCATCGGCTCTCTGTACTTCTGAAACCGCAGCAAATTTAGAGTAATCATCACTTGCTTCCTCATCTAACACATCGATCACATCATCAAATGTTATAATTCCTAATAAATGATTCTGAAAATCAACAACAGGCAATGCTAAAAAGTTATAATTACGGAGCATATGGGCCACTTCTTCTTGATCTCTTCCTACCGAAACTGAAAAAACCTGATCATCCATTACTTCCTCAATGCGCACATTTTCATCGGCGACAATTAAATCCCGTAATGATAGTACACCTGCTAATTGTTGATCTTCATGCAGTACATATAAATAATAAATCGTTTCAGCATCAGGTGCATTTACTTTTAATGTATGCATTGCCTCTTGTACAGTCTCGTGTTTCATAAATGCGATATATTCTGTCGTCATAATACTTCCGGCAGTTTTTTCTTCATAATGCAATAAGGCTTTGACTTCCTCGGCCGCTGTTTTATCCATAATTGTTAAGAAACTTGCGACCATATCCTTATCGAGTTCATTCAATATATCAACCGCATCATCTGCTGGCATATCCGTAAAGACTGCAGACGCAAATTGTGGGTCCATTTCTTTGAAGTAAATCTTTGTGTCTTCCACATCGATATGCTCCATAATGTCCGCAATTTCTCCAGGGGATAAATAATAATAAATGAGTAAACGATTGTCCTTCTGCTGTTTCTGGAAAAATTGCCCCTGATTATACGGGTGCATCATTAGGTATTCATGACGGAATTCTTCCATTTGCTCTTGATCTAAAGATTCCTGCACGTGTTGGTCCTCCATGATTGATCCCCTTTCTTATTCCGCATGGTTCCATGCCCACCTGTTATGCTGATTGTGCATACTTCATTCAAATAATTTCTTCATATCTCTTGGAATGGACGAGTGCATTGAAATCAGCTTCTTTGTTAATGGGTGTTCAAAGCTAATCCCACTACAATGTAAGGCATGACGATTCATCATTTCGCTTGACCCTCCATATAATTGGTCTCCTACTAAAGGATGTCCAAGATGTGAGAAATGAACACGAATTTGATGAGTACGTCCTGTCCCCAACTCAATTTTCACTAAAGAGTTGTCTTGTTTTTCCTCGATGACTTCATAGTATGTAAGGGCTGCTCGTCCATCTGCCGTTACCGTGCGTTCAATAATGGAATTTTCCTTTCTTCCGATCGGTGTCTGGATCAATCCTTTTTTCGTGATCAGCTTGCCTTCTACGATCGCGTGATAGTGGCGCTCGATCTTCTGCTCCATTTGTGATGTGGCTAGTAATGAATGGCTATAACGATGTTTAGCAATGAGCATCAATCCCGTCGTGTCACGATCCAGCCGGGTCACGACATGAACCGTGTATGGGATATGATTTATTTGATAATAGGCTAATAATGCATTTGCCACCGTACCTGTTTGGTGGATTGGCGAAGGCGTGACAGCCATACCCGCCTCTTTATTAATGATGATCAGATCATCATCTTCATAAACAATCTCAAGTGGGAGATCTTCGGGGTACATATAATTCCCTTTTATTTCTGGTGGAAATTGAATCATTAATACATCCCCTGCAATGAGCTCATAACGTACCCTTTTCTCTTTCCCATTCACATAGATTGCCCCGCCATCAAACTTAATCGCAGTTATCATACTTCTAGAAAAGGAATGGATCGATCGTAAATAGTCACGGATCATGAAGCCTTCATGCTTTTTTTCTATTGTCCATTGCAATTTATATCACCACGATATCGTTTATTAACTGTCGCTTTGTTCACCGTCAGCAACAAATGAATCACGAACCCGATTCCAAAATGTAAAGGGACGGAACCGTGCAAAACGAACTTTCTCTTCTGCTACTCTAGACTGAATGGACTTTACATCTTCATATGTATTCGTAAAATGGTCAATCGCGATTAGAAAGCTCCGATCAACCATTGGCCTTAATAAACAAGTATGATGCTTTGGTAAAATTAATGGCGACCCAATTGTCCGAAAAACACGGTTGTTTATCGATGCCATTTCCGTTAATTGGATCGCTTCTAATGATGGATGAATGATCGCCCCACCCAATGCTTTATTGTAGCCCGTACTTCCCGACGGGGTAGAAATACACAATCCATCACCACGAAAGGTTTCAAAATGTTCTCCACGAATCGATACATCGAAAACAACGGATCCAGCCGCCGTTTTAATCATCGCTTCATTCAATGCTAAAAAGCGCTTTTCTTCCTCTTCATCTTCACTTCTAATAATGACCTCTAATAACGGATATTCGACCACTTTATACGTGTTTTTGGCGATGTCGATAACTAGTTTCTCAATTTCTTCGGGAATCCAATCCGCATAAAAACCAAGATGACCGGTATGAACACCGACAAATGCTGTCGATTGTAAGCGATGAACATATCGATGAAAGGCCTCTAAAATAGTCCCATCCCCACCTACCGATATGACGAGTTCAGGTTCCTCCTTATCATAGATCAAGTCAAAGTTTAATAAATACTCTTTCATCATTTGTTTTAATTTATTAGAACGTTCATCACCTTTGGATACAATTACGAATTTCATGTTTGTCATCCTTTCATAGTTGTGTGCCGTATCATTTATAAACGATGGAATATACGTTGTGCTTCTTGAACTTCATCTTTTATTTTAGACATCTCTTCATCTAATTTAAATGCGGCTTCTGCTGCTCTTTTTAATCTGGACTTAATAGCAGTAGGGATCATCCCTTTATATTTATAATTCAATGAATGCTCATTTGTTGCCCAGAAATTCATCGCTAATGTACGGATTTGAATTTCGGCTATAATATTCTTCACACCGTGAATCGTTTCAACTGGATAAAGAATAACGATATGATAAGAACGATAACCACTTTCTTTATTTCTTTTAATATAATCTCTTTCTTCAAGCACTTCTAAATCTTCACGGGTTCTAATCAAATCAACAATCGCATAAATATCATCTACAAACTGACAAACAATTCGTAGACCAGCAATATCTTGAATATGGTTTTCAATTTGATCGAGCTCGATTTCCTTATTTTCAGCTTTTTCGATAATACTTGCCATTGGTTTAACTCTACCTGTTATAAATTCAATGGGAGAATGGCGTGATTCATATTCAAATTGTGCTTGGATTCCTTTTAATTTAACTTTTAATTCATCTACAACTTGTGAATAAGGTGCAAGAATGACATCCCAATCCATCATGAACCCTCCTTATTCCTTAGCTAATCTTTTTTCCCTAGATTGTCGTGCGATCAGCGAGTTTGGTCTGTTTACTTCTTTTCGTTTCATTCCTGATGGGCAAGTCTTTCCTTTTTCAACCCATTGTGACGCCTATCTTTACATCACCATGATGATGTAATTCTTGATTGCGAACCGTGTACATGTTATTCTTTTTAAATTCCCTTTTATTGATTTCTGATCTTATTATATCATATCGTAATTGATAACCTTTGCATAATCCTACTTTTTTAGCGATAATCAATAGTAATTCACATTTTCATGAGAGGGGGATTGTTCGATATCGCTCAAGAAATAGAAATTGAATATAAAAACATATTAACGAAAGCTGAGTTTCACTATCTATTAACCACCTTTCCTTTTCCCGAACAATACCAATCCCAAACGAATCATTATTTTGAAACAGAGGATTTTCAACTAAAGAAACAGGCTGCTGCCCTGCGAATCAGGGAGAAGGACGGCCTTTATCAATTGACTCTTAAAGAGCCACATCCACAAGGATTGCTTGAAACACATGACTTACTAACAGAACAAGAAACTAGTAGCTGGCTACAACATGAGATCATTCCGAAAAAAAATGTCGCTAAACAATTAGCACAATTAAATATTGCGCCAAGTGAGTTACGATATTACGGACAGTTGACGACAGCACGACGTGAACTTCATCATAATGATGTATTATTCGTATTGGATTATAGTACGTACCATGGCAAATCTGATTATGAATTTGAATTAGAAGCACAAAGTGAAGAGGCCGGACTCCGTGAGTTCAATGCGCTCTTAACAGAACATCAGATCACCAGGAAGAAAACACCTAGTAAAATAGAGCGTTTCTTTGCGACCCGTACACCATAGGCGAGTGAATAAAGTATGTTTTGCCAAAAGACAGACCGCTTAGATTCGGATTTGTTGCTCGTAATTTGTTGCCTTGCTACAATATAAACAAAGATCATAAGGAGAATTCATCCATGACGACCCAACAAACAATTTTTGAAGCCATTGGTGGTTTTAAAGCGATTGATGAAATAATTGAAGGGATGTATAAACGAGTTGCTGTACACCCTGAACTCATCCCTATTTTTCCAGAAGATTTGGAAGAGTCCGCCAGAAAGCAACGGTTGTTTTTAATTCAATTTTTTGGTGGACCACAATTATATAATGAAGAACGTGGACATCCGATGTTAAGAAGAAGACATCTACCATTTGAAATTACTCCAGCACGAAGAGATGCTTGGTTAGCATGTATGAAAGCCTCTTTAGAAGAATCGAGTCTTGATGAATCTCATCAACAATTAATCTATGAAAGGCTAAAAATACCCGCTGCACATATGGTAAATACGTCAGAATAATAGAAAGGAGAATCGATGTGGCTTTGAATATTGCTTATTATAAAAATTCAAAATTAACAAACACATCGTCAAAATATAGGTTTTATGATTTTGTGCAAAAACCGATTGAGATTTATGTGTTTGTTGATCCACTTTGCTCAGAATGCTGGTCCTTAGAGCCTTATTTAAAAAAACTTTCTATTGAATATGGTCGCTTCTTTACAATTAGACCGATCATTAGCAACCATCTACAAGTCGTAAATTATAATCAAGATCGCCATCATACAGCGGAACATCCCGCGCTATTCCCTTCTATTTCATTAGCTGTAAAAGCAGCTGAATTACAAGGTAAGAATGCAGGCAAAACTTTTTTACGTAAAGTCCAAGAGACTTATTTTCTCAAAAAGCATAATATATTTGATTTAAACATCTTAATACAGTGTGCGGAAGAATCTGAGCTCGACATTCAAGAATTTAAAAATGATCTTAGTTCGATATCCGCTAAAAATGCTTGTCATTCAGATTTAAATGTAACGAATGAAATGGATGTCATGGATACACCGACAATCGTCTTTTTCAATGAACAAATTGAAGAACAGGGCATCAAGATTTCAGGGATCAATTCCTATGAAACCTATGTGTTAATTCTTAAAAAGATGCTTCAAAAAGACCCAATTCCTTCACAAAAACCACCACTTGAGGATTTTCTTACATTTCATGGGGTAGCTGCTCATCGTGAAATTTCAATTGTATACGACTGGACGACAGCAGAAACAGAAAGCGTCATGAAAAAGTTACAATTAAAACAAAAGGTAAAAAAAGCACTCGCGAAAAATGAAGTCTTTTGGAAATATAGTCAAAGTATATAAGCCTTTTTGAAAAGGCTTATTTTTTTGGTTTATTTTCTTCTACTTGCTCATCTTCCTACATAAGTATGGGAATAGGAGTGATGAAGCATGAAAGATGTTCTCCCTTTTTTCTTTCTACTGCTAACGATTGTTGCCGTGTTCTTAAACATATTAGCCTTTATGAAATTAATAACATTGTTTTTAACATTACCTTTATTATTTATTTCTATCTATTTAACAATCTATACATTTACACATAAGCGTGTGTATCGGGGAATGCGGTAAGCAGACAGGAACGTTAAAAAGCACCCGCCCATTTTAGTTTAATGAATTTCATTCATCTGATCACTAAAATGGACGGGTGCTGCTTTCAACAGCTCATTATATTGTCGTACCCTATTTACGACCGAATACGAAATGGGCACATATTCTTATCCTAAAAGCATATTCTCCATTTCAGTTAATTTCTCCTCAAAGACAGCTAAGGCATCAACAATCGGTTGTTTCGAAGTCATATCGACTCCTGCTTGTTTTAATACCTCAATTGGATAATCACTGCTCCCTGCTTTTAAGAAACTGAGATACCGATCTACGGCTCCCTCTTTCCCTGACAGAATTCCACTCGCTAATGACGTTGCAGCAGAATAGCCTGTTGCATATTGATAAACATAATAATTATAATAAAAGTGAGGAATACGTGCCCATTCTAATCCTATCTCCTCATCAGAAATGACTTCATCACCGAAATACTTTTGATTTAATGCATAATACATCTCGGTTAATTTATCCGCTGTTAGTGCGACTCCATCTTGCATTTGGACGTGGATATCATGCTCAAACTCCGCAAACATCGTTTGGCGGAATACGGTCCCTCTAAATCCTTCTAGAAAATGATTCAAGATATAAAGCTTTTGTTTTTCATCCTCTACATGATTGAGCATATATTCATTTAATAATGCCTCATTTAATGTTGAAGCAACTTCTGCTACAAATATCGAGTAATTCCCGTAGCGATAGGGTTGATTTGCTGTTGTGTAATAGCTATGAAGCGAATGTCCGAGCTCATGTGTGAGTGTGAACATATCATTGACATCATTTTGCCAATTAAGAAGGATATACGGTTGTGTTCCATAGGTTCCTGAAGAATAGGCACCACTTCGCTTGCCCTTATTTTCCTCCACATCAATCCATCTATTGCCATATCCTTCTTTAACGATATTGACATACTCCTCACCTAATGGTGCTAAACTATGAAGCACATATTCTTTTGCTTTCTCATAAGTGATCTTCATATCAACATCCTGTACGAGCGGCGTATACAAATCGTACATATGCAGCTCATCGAGTTCAAGTACCTTTTTACGTAATGCTGTATAACGATGCAAGAGTGGTAATTTTTCATTCACCGTGCTCACCAGATTATCATAGACTGCTTCTGGAATTTTATTATTATCCAAAGCAGATTGGCGGGCTGATTCATAATTTCTTATATTCGCATAAAAATTATCCTTCTTCACGTTTCCACTTAGTGTTGAGGCAAAGGTGTTTTTAAACTGACCATACGTATCATACATTGCTTTAAATGCATCTTTCCGGACACGTCGATCACTCGACTCTAGAAGGCCCATAAAGCGCCCGTGTGTTAGATCGACCTCATCCCCTTTTTCATTTTTAATCGTCGGAAAAACGAGATCCGCATTATTTAATACGCCAAATGTTTGCGCTGCACCCCGCAGCGGATCAGATGCTTCTGCAAGTAAAGCTTCTTCACGATGACTTAATATATGTGGTCGTTTACGGTTAATTTCATCGAGTGTCTTTTGATACATTTTCAATTCTGGTTTTTCCTCTAAAAAGGAAGCTAGAACGTCTTCATCCATTTCTAAAATCTCTGGGACGATATAGCTCATACTGCTTGATGCGAGTGTTAATACATTTTCCGCTTGTGTTTGAAGCGCCTGATAAAATGAATTCGTCGTGTCCTGATCATATCTCATACGAGCGTATGTATATAATTTTCCGAGGCGTTCAGAAAGCTTGTCTTGCAACGTAAACAGATCAAAAAAGGTTTCGGCTGATTCAGCTAATTTCCCTTGAAAATCTGTTAATGCCGGAATATCAGCTTGTAGTTGCTTACATTCCTTTTCCCATTGTTCATCTGTTTCGAAGATCGCTTCCAGATCCCATGTTAACTCCTTTGGTATTTCATGACGTTCTTTCAGTTCTTTTGTTGATTGACTCATTCCCAATTCCTCCTTCTAAACTTACCACATGATCCATCATACTATCCCTACCTATCTAGTATAACTGAGATAAGGCAAAGTATGCTCCCCATTTGTTCACTTTTTCAGAAATGATTCTTGAGCAGTCTTTTCATTAGGACTGTCTTATGATTAGTTCATCCATCACCTGCACATCTGCTCGGATGGATTGTTCAATATGTTCATACGATTCAAGCGGCTTTACTTTTCTAAACTGGTCAGGGGATGTTTGGATAATGAAGTTTAGTTGTTGAAGGAGTTGGAGATATTGTCTGATCGGGTTTTCATTCGTACGAATTAGAGGATAATGATAGATGGAATAGAGATCTTGCTCGACTGTTCGTTCACATTCTTTAAGCGAAAAGTGCGATCCGATTGGGAGCGGATCGATTACATCTAAACAAATTCGACTTTGCCAATTCCATGGTGGGCTTTTCATTCGATATTGGGCACGTACAGGCAAATGAATGAGTGATGACAGATGTTCAAAATGGGTTCGTTTTCGATAGAGCCATTGATGCCATGACCATTCCATTCTACTTATATGCTGACGGGGTCTAAGTCGCATATTTCTTTTTTCCTCTTTCCATAATTGAAATAAAGCAGGCTTTCGCAACCGTTTTTCTTTAAAAATGTCTGTAAATGAAGTGTGATCTAGTGGATGAAATTGATACCGCCCCATTGCAAGGCGTTGATTGGTCAGATAAACATCTTGAAACGTAACGAGTTCACGTAGCAACGGACAAAAATAAAATAGCATCAAAGGCGAAGATAAAGAAAATTGTTGCATAAACTGCAGGGTAAAGCGATTCACTTTAAGATGGTACTCTCCCTGACGCTCAAATTGATTCGCCCCTAATAGCCAGATGGGAATAATATTAGCCTTTTCGTACCCGATATTTCGTTGCTTAATAACGGACACTGGAATTCTTGATGACTGAAATTCAAGTGCAATATGCCGGTTATTTATGGTTAGGAGCAAGTCGGGTTGTTGTTGAATTTCTTTGAGATAAACTTCCAATTGCACATTGATCTGTTGGGCTTTTAACCATTCATATAATAACAACTTTCCCCGCTCATGATAAGGGCCTTCACCCCCTTGGTACGAAGGACAATTTGTTTTAGCGTGGTGAGCGAAATGTGGGATGACCTTTATTCCCGCTTTAATCATGACGGGCTCATGACAGATCGGACAGTAAAAACGGCTTTGTTCCCGATGAACTTCGATTTCCGCTGTTGTTAAATGGGCCAAGGTGACGAAAACATGATCACTTGTTCTCGCTTGCAACATAATAATAAACACCTCCTCCCTATGTCTTTCTACATGGATCACCTCATCTCCTGCCACATTATAAAAATAAAAAAAGACACCCTAGCTGGGGGCGTCTATTGTTCTTTGGTGAAATATGTTCTTGCTTGGGATAAGGCATTGTTTGCAAAGATGATCTTGCCATATTCGTCCAATAAATGTGTGCTTACGGTTGACTTGTTTGCAAATTCCATCACTTGGCTCGTCAGGTTATTTTGTTCGTCTTCTTCGTATTCACTCGGACTAAATTCGAAATGTAAAAGATACTTGCCTTCATAATGGTAAAGGATATCATCTACCCCTTCCTTCACTTCAGCATGCTCTAAATAATGGCTTAGTTGGATAAAGTCTTCGAAACCGTTAAAATAAACAACAACAGACAAGATTCTCTCAGCTTCCTCTTTTTTCTCTATATTCGTAGAGATCGTTTGATCATTTCTTCCAAATTTACTTTCTAAAATACTTTCGATGCTTTTTTCAACCGGTAACTCAATTTGGTCTTCCCCTTCTAGTGGAATCTTGAAGTCATTATCTGTTGCGGAATTCTTAGATCGTGTAACAACGACTTCTAACCCGCTTTCTAGTGCCTGTACTTGAATCCATAATGGTCCTTTTACGACGAAGTCTTCTTTATCGTTGACTTCCTCCATCATTTCCCAAAAGAGCTTTTCACTTCGTTCTCTATCATACCAAATTTCTTCCCGTTCAAAACCCCTATCTTCAATATCTACATATGATATAAAGAATTTAATTGTGTTTTCATTAATTCTTTCTATTTCCATTGTTATGCTCTCCCCTCTAAAAAATCCATCCTACTTCATCACGCTCTCCCAAGTATACTAGATTGGTAGATGTTGCAACTTACAAATAAGGTGTGTCCTTCACTAAAATAATTATCATTTATTTTTAATTTTTTTTATATTTTTATCCTCTATACTGTCATTGTATGATAAGAGCTCAACTTTTGAAAACTTTAATGCCTATAAAGTGAGATTATAATGAGAATGCCTATTTTAAAATGAATGAATTACATCATTCCAATCGTAACATGATTCCGTTTCAACCGTTAATAAAAACGCAGACCCTATAGTGGTAAAGGTCTGCGTTTTTATGCATTCATTTATGCTACTCGGTATGAATTAATTTACCATACGTTGTGCTTCACGTAATTGAAATGTACGTACTGTTCTCGGTAAAAACCGACGAATCTCATCTTCGTTATAACCAACTTGCAGACGCTTTTCATCAAGAATAATTGGTCTTCTTAATAAACCAGGAT
>DATGSG010000134.1:0-8136 GCA_035302925.1 Virgibacillus sp.
AAGTGACCGTGTTGCTGTTATGTACTTGGGTAGAATCGTTGAAGTCGCACCGAAGCAATCACTCTATGAACATTCTCTTCATCCATACACCCAAGCACTTCTTTCATCCATTCCTGTCATTCATTCCGAAACAGATACAAAAGAAAATACAAAAAAGACTGTTTTATTTGGAGATTTACCGAGTCCTGCAAATCCGCCATCTGGTTGTACATTTAGAACAAGATGCCCAGTTGCCTTTGAAACATGTTCTATAGATCGCCCGGAATTAATAGAAATAGAAAAAGACCACTATGTCGCCTGCCACTTATATACAGATAATCCAGTTAACTGAATGAATTTCATAATTGCCAAAACCAGCAACATCGATAAAATATGTAGTTAAGAACGGTTTAACGAAACTATATGTTGTATCGATGTGGCACTAAATCGGTATTATGAAATTCATTACTACATATAATTATAATGTATCTACACATATTGGTCAACTGCCTAGATGTAATTCTAGCCTTTTTTCGAATAATGCACTTTATCTGGCTTCCTGAACAATCCTAATTCCCGCACTTGCACCTATTCTTGTTGTTCCCGCATCAATCATATCTCTTGCAGTCTCAAAATCTCGAACACCACCAGAAGCTTTAACCCCGATATCAGGACCAACGGTTTCACGCATTAATTTTATATCGGCTACTGAAGCACCACCACCGGAAAAGCCTGTAGATGTTTTAACAAAGTCTGCTTCCGCTGCCTTTGCTAACTGACAAGCCCGCTTTTTTTCCGAATCTGTTAATAAGACGGTTTCGATAATGACCTTTGTCAAAGCTTTTCCTTTTACAGCTTCAACGACGGCACGGATATCTTCCTGAACGAAATCATCTTGATTTGCTTTTAATTCGCCAATATTGATCACCATATCAACCTCAGATGCTCCATTAGCAACTGCCTGCTTCGCTTCAAATACTTTTGTTTCGGTCGTCGTTGCGCCTAATGGAAATCCGATAACCGTACAGACTTGTACATTTGTTTCTTTTACTTGATCACGGCAATATGTAACCCAGTATGGATTCACACATACAGCAGCAAATTCATACTCGATTGCTTCCTCTAATAATTTGTCGATTTCTGCTCGGGTTGCTTCAGGTTTTAATAATGTATGGTCAATAAAAGATGCTAGTTTATCATTCATAAAATCCGACCTTTCAAATCGTTTTATAAACCTAGTTTATCATACTTTTTTTGCAATTATGCAAATCCAATTATTCATTTCATTGATTTCAATCGTTTGAAAGCCGACTTCTACTAACGATTGTTCAACTAGTTCCTGCTTGTCTTTAATAATGCCCGATGTTATAAAATGGCCACCTTGTTTTAGATTATTCCAGGCTTCTTTCGTAAACTTGATGATGATCTCTGCCAAGATATTTGCTACGATGACATCTGCCTGCTTGTTGACATGATCAAGTAAATTATTCTGCTGTGCCATCACCTTATCTGTCAAATCATTCATATCCACGTTCTCTCGGGTACTACTGATCGCTACTTCATCTAAATCATAGGCATTGACTTTACGCGCTCCAAGCAAGCCAGAGGCAATGCTTAACACACCAGATCCACACCCCACATCAATGACCACATCGTTTTTAACCAACGTTTTTTCTAAAGCTTGGATACTTAACATCGTTGTTGGGTGTGTACCCGTTCCAAATGCCATACCAGGGTCTAATTTAATCATCACTTCTTTTTCTGTTTCCGGAACATAGTCTTCCCATGAAGGAACGACCGTTATATGAGGTGATACCTTGACTGGTTTATAATACTTTTTCCACGAGGTCTCCCAGTCTTCTGCTTTTACTTCATGACAAGTAAGTTTATTTTCTCCTAAATCAATCCCGTAAGAAGCCAATTGATCAATCGAATCCTTGATTTCCGCAATATTAGCTTCTAACTGGTCATCCATGAGCAAATAAACTTTAATAAAAATCCCTTCGCTTGGATATTTATTACGGTCGATTTCATAAATCTCCCCAAAAATTGAATCTCTTTGTTTGGATATATCTAATGGATCTTCAATCACTACTCCACCATAATGGAGTTCTTGTAACGTATTTGTAACAGGTTCCATTGCTTCGTGTGTCGTGTGAATGCATACTTCTGACCAGTTCATGCTACCCCACTCTTTTCTTATTCGGTATACACAATAGATCTCAATCTACTTTCCCGAGGATTATTCACCTTTAAATGCTTTTTTAAAACGATCAAAAATTGAGCCATCTTCCTTATGGGATCGGCTTGTTCCTTCGATATCATCAAATTCCGTCAATAACTCTTTTTGACGACTTGATAACTTTTTAGGTGTCACAACTCTCACTTGAATATGTTGATCACCATGTCCACGTCCATGCACATTAGGCACTCCTTTTCCTCGGAGACGGAATGTTTTACCTGTTTGCGTGCCGGCAGGAACTTTTAATTTAATTTTCCCATGTACGGTAGGAACTTCAACATCGTCACCTAATGTTACTTGAGAAAATGTCAAAGGAAGCTCACAATAAATAGTATCCCCTTCGCGCTCGTAGTAATCATGAGGGTTTACTTGTACGACAACATATAAATCACCAGGAGGTCCACCATTTACACCTGGTTCTCCACGGCCAGACATCCGGATTTGTTGTCCATCATCAATCCCAGCAGGTATGGACACTTCAATTGTCGTGTGCTTTTTAACGCGACCAGCACCACTACATGTATGGCACTTTTCCGTTATATTTTTACCTGTTCCACTACAATGATTACAGGCTCTTCGATTTACAACTCTACCAAATGGTGTATTCTGTTCAACGTTTAATTGACCAGATCCTTTACAGTGTGAACACGTATTAACTTTTGTACCAGGCTTTGCACCTGATCCGTGACATGTATCACATTCTTCCTCTTTAGGAATCGTAATTTCCGTATCTTTTCCAAAGATCGCTTCTTCAAAATCTAATGTCATTGTATATTGAAGATCTGATCCCTGTTGTGGTGCGTTAGGATCGGATTGGCGACCTCCACCACCAAAGAACATATCAAATATATCTCCAAATCCGGAAAAGTCTTGCCCACCGCCACCGAATCCTTGACTTTGTGGACCTGAATGCCCAAATTGATCATATTGTGCTCTTTTTTGTTCATCGCTTAAGACTTCATAAGCTTCTTTTGCCTCGATAAATTTTTCTTGCGCATCATCAGCTTTGTTCACATCAGGGTGATACTCCCTTGCTAATGCCCGATAAGCTTTTCTCACTTCTTGTTTACTTGCGTCTTTACTGACACCAAGTATGTCATAATAATCACGCTTACTCATCTATGTTCACTCTCCTATCAAACATTTTTCTGTTTATGCATAAATAATTATTTCATGAAAAAAGTCAAAGTCAAGATAGTCCTGACTTTGACTTCAGTAAAAAATGATTATAGACGATTATTTTTCTTCTGTATCTTTTTCTTCATCTTCATCTTCGTCTACTTCTTTATAGTCTGCATCAACAACATCTTCATCCTGGCCATCTTGACCTTCTTCTGCTTGTTGTTCTTCTGCCATTTGTTCGTATAATTTCACTGAAAGCTGTTGAACCTGCTCTTCTAATGCATCTTTTTTCTCTTTAATTTGTTCGAGGTCATCCGCTTCAATTGCTGCACTTAACTCTTCTTTAGCATCTTCTGCTTTTTGTTTTTCCTCGTCGGAAACTTTATCGCCCAAATCTTTAATTGTTTTATCTGTTGTAAAGATGAGCTGATCAGCTTCATTACGTAATTCAATTTCTTCGCGACGCTTCTTATCTTCCTCAGCGTTTTCTTCAGCATCTTTCACCATTTTTTCAACTTCTTCATCTGATAGTCCTGATGAAGATTGAATGGTAATGGATTGTTCCTTATTTGTACCTAAATCTTTTGCTCGAACATTAACAATACCATTTGCGTCAATATCAAAAGATACTTCAATTTGTGGAACTCCTCTTTGTGCTGGTGGAATATCCGTTAACTGAAAACGTCCTAATGTTTTATTATCGCTAGCCATTTCACGCTCACCTTGGAGTACATGAATATCAACGGCTGTTTGATTATCTGCTGCTGTTGAAAACACTTGTGAATGACTCGTTGGAATCGTTGTATTACGTTCGATCAGTTTTGTCGTTACAGAACCCATCGTTTCAATTCCAATGGATAGTGGCGTAACGTCCAATAATAGAACATCTTTCACATCACCTTGAAGTACTCCACCTTGGATTGCCGCACCTAACGCTACGACTTCATCTGGGTTTACCCCTCTAGATGGATCTTGTTTAATTTCACGTTTGATTGCTTCCTGTACAGCTGGAATACGTGTAGACCCTCCAACAAGTAGAACTTTATCAATATCTCCTGCTGTGAAATCAGCATCTGATAACGACTTACGAACAGGAACCATTGTACGTTCAACCAGTTCATTCGTTAACTCATCAAACTTAGCACGCGTTAAGTTCATTTCTAAGTGAAGTGGACCCGCATCTCCTGCCGTAATAAACGGTAATGAAATTTGCGTTTGAGAAACACCTGATAAATCTTTCTTCGCTTTTTCAGCAGCATCTTTTAGACGCTGTGTAGCCATTTTATCTTGTGATAAGTCGATCCCATTCTCTTTTCTAAACTCTTGAACCATATAATCAATAACGAGTTGGTCAAAATCATCTCCACCAAGACGGTTATCACCAGATGTTGAGATAACTTCAAATGTACCATCACCAATATCTAAGATGGAAACATCAAATGTTCCACCACCAAGGTCATAGACAAGAATGGTTTGATCTTGATCATCATTGTCAATTCCATATGCTAATGCTGCTGCAGTTGGCTCGTTAATAATTCTTTCTACTTCAAGTCCTGCAATAACCCCGGCGTCTCTTGTAGCTTGACGCTCTGCATCATTGAAATAAGCTGGTACTGTAATAACTGCTTTTTCTACCTTTTCACCAAGATAATCTTCTGCATAAGATTTAAGATGTTGTAAGATAATAGCAGAAACTTCTTGTGGTGTATATTCTTTATCATCTATTTTAACCGTAAAATCTGTTCCCATATGACGCTTCACAGATTGAATGGTATCTGGATTTGTAATCGCTTGACGCTTTGCAACTTCACCAACTTGTCTTTCGCCATTTTTAAATGACACAACTGATGGAGTTGTCCGGTTCCCTTCTGGGTTAGGGATTACTACTGATTCCCCGCCCTCCATTACTGATACACATGAATTTGTTGTACCTAAATCAATTCCGATAATTTTACTCATAACTAATGTCCTCCTAATAATACGTTTCTATTTATTTACTTTAACCATTGCTGGTCTAATAACCCTATCATTAAGTATATAACCCTTTTGTAACTCTTCTAAAACAATATTTGATTCACTTTCTTCCTCTTCAACCTGCATTACGGCATGATGAAGATTAGGATCGAATTCTTCACCAACGGTCTGAATAACTTCGACGTTTTCAGATTCTAAAGCATCTTTAAACTGTCGATAAACCATTGATATCCCTTCAACAATACTCTTAGCCTCTTCAACAACTTCTACCTCTAAGGCGCGTTCGAAGTTATCCAACACTGGCAACAATTCATTCACCAAGTCTTGGGATTTATATTTACGCTCATTTTGACGTTCTTTTTGTGTACGCTTTTTAAAATTATCAAATTCAGCTTGAATTCGAAGCATCCGCTCTTGGGCTGCTTCTTTTTCTTGTTTGAGCTCTTCAATTTCTTTTTGAAGGGTTGCTGCTCCATCCTCTGTTAAATCTTCTTGTTCATTATCTACATTCTCATCTGAATCAATTATTTCGATCACATCAGCATCTTTTTTCTTTTCTGTGTCATCTTGCACAATTGATTCTTTACTATGCTCTCCCACTGTAGATACCTCCTGTTTAAATTTACCATGATAGACTATACCACGAATCCCATTTGAAATAAACTACTTTGAATAGAAAGCGAATTGTATGTGCACTTATTCATCGTCTTTATCCCACATATTCAGGGCATCTGTCATTTCGTTTGATAAGGCACTTAATATGTTGATCACTTTTCTATATTCCATTCTCGTTGGTCCGAGCAATGCTATTGTACCCATTTGATTCTCTGATAACTCATAGGAAGCAGTGATTAAGCTGAAATTTTTAATCGCATCAACTTTATTTTCATTCCCTATCGTTACTTTTATACCATCTTGTTTATTCTTTAATAAATTAACAAGCTCATCCTCTTTTTCCATCATCGAGAAAAAAGGATGGACTTTATTCACATCTTTGAACTCGGGTTGCATTAAAATATTAGACTTTCCGCCAATATATAATTTAATCGGTTGCTCATGTGCAAAGATCTCTTTTAAATACATAAATGATTGATCGACACCATGAACATACTTTTTCATCAGCGTTACAATTTCCGTATTCAGAATTGCCGATAGCTGGACAATAGGTACATCATATAACCGATCATTTAAAATATTAACCATTTTCTCCAGATCACCTGGATGAATCGCAGTTGGAATCGAAAATGAACGATGTTCTACATGTCCCGTATCCGTTATTAAAATGGCAACAGCTGAATGTTTTGATAACGTTATAATTTGTAATTGCTTTAACTTCGTATCTAATAATTCAGGCCCCAAGATAATGGATGTGTAGTTTGTTAAATCAGATAATACTTCTGCTGACATCTGGACAATTTGTTCAAACTCAAAAAATCCGTCTTGGATCATATGTTTGATCACATGAATGTCACTCTGTTCTCTTGCTGGTGATATTAAATGGTCAACATAGTATCGATACCCCTTTTCCGAAGGTATTCTACCAGATGACGAATGGGTCTTTTCGAGAAAACCTAGCTCTTCAAGCTCAGCCATAACATTTCTAATCGTAGCAGCTGATAATGAGATATCTTTTTTTTCAGAAATAGCACGAGAGCCAACTGGATGTGCTGACTCGATGAAATCATCAGTAATGACTTTAAATATGAGTAACTGTCTTGCGGTTAACATGATGTTCACCCCTGTTAGCACTCTCTCTCTCCGAGTGCTAATGCTACTATATAAATTATCAAATCTTGAATTCATTGTCAACGGACACGTATTATATTTCATGTTTTTTTTCATCCAGGCCCTATTTAAAATATGAAAAGCCTTATTGCAATCAACTGCAACAAGGCTTTTACTTCATTTATCTATACTTCTTGTTAAGTTATTTGACTAAGTTTTAGTTTAACCTACTTCAATAAGTTCAGCAAATATTGTAATTTCAACAATTTTAAAGGCTCGTTTACTCTTCATCCAATTGTAGTACGGCCATGAAAGCTTCTTGGGGTACAGGAATATTAAAGCATATCTTACTGTGTTTTACAGTATGCTATAAACTGTATGGTCCTAAGGTTTTACGGGAACTTAAATAACGAACTGTACGTTATCGTATTTTATAGTATTTAGGCATATTAAATAAAAAGGGTGGCTCCTGGGTGGTATATAATGAAGTCATTTATTTATAAGTTAAAGATCGCTAACGCGGTCTTTTTCTTTTATGCACAATCTCCATCATAGAAATCTTTCATCATTTCATAATATCTCTGATCCAGAACCCCATGAATAACCTTATTGTAATATCCAAATAAGTTGCTTATCTTTTGTTTGCCAAGTTTTATGTTTCTTATAAGCTGCTTAAATGAGAACAATGATACTTCTAGCTTTTCATCATCCGTGTAATAGACCATGTGCCTGGTTACTTGTTGTGACACCTTGTAAAATTCCTCAATTGTTTTTACATCCGTGGATACTATGGATGCTAGATCAATGAATTCTTTTGGAACTCTACTTGAAACATAATCTATGGATAGTTTATTACCGTCTTGTATACGTGTACTTAAGTCCTTAGATATATAAGTCTTATCTATGGTAGAGTCGGAGAAGTCTTCTGCAACCTCATAACTGTCAGCATTACCGCCATTGTCTGCTTGTGCATTTGCTTGTGTTTCGTCATCTAAAAAAAATAAGCTATTCCAATATTTATTGTAATATGGATGGGCAGTAAAGAAGATGACTGCTTGTCCCCTACCATTATGCTTTACGCTTGATCTCCATTT
>DATGSG010000135.1:0-2970 GCA_035302925.1 Virgibacillus sp.
CTGTGAATAAAGATTTCGATGCTGAATGGGATGAAGTTTCACCTAAAGTAATTAATGTATTTGAGAAACACGGTTATTAATTACATACCATGTACCATACATTAATTCATACTTTTTCCATGACAGAATGAAAAGGACAGCTTTTTGGTGTGCACACCATTATGCTGTCCTTTTTATTTGCTCATTAACCTTATTTAAAAATTCACGAGATCAATCGGGACATAGTTCGGATTGACGATTTCATCCCCATCTTTCAAATACAACCGAATAACAGGACCTTCTTCGTCCTCTTCATCATAATTCTCAAATGTATCGGAAAATTCGAATGGTTTCCAATCACCCTCCGCATCTTCTAAGGATACTTCTGTTTCTTCCACAATGACCGTGTCACCTTGTTCAATCGTATAGTAGAATGTATCTTCATCAGTCCGAGCAGAACCATCTACTTGTACTTCCTTATCCTCAATACGGACATCTACCTCACTAAAACTAATCGCTATATTACTTTCCACTGTTTGCTCTTTTGTTTCTTCTGGCTCTGTCTCTGTAGTCGACTCATCATTGCTGCTACAGCCGATCACGAACAAAAAACTAACGATGATTAAAAAATACCTCATGACTAGTTACCCTCTTCCTATTTTTATACTTCTTAAATGAATTTCATAATTACCATAACAGGCGAAGTCACTTCGACATGTAGCTATAAATAGGGATTATGAAATTCATTAATCTTTTCTAAAGAATCCAAATACCCCTGCTGTTTGAACAATGTTTGTAAATGCATTTGGATCAACCTCATGTATGATTTGTTCTAAATCGTATAATTCATACCGCGTAATGACAAGGTACATCATACTTTTATCTTCCCCTGTATAAGCCCCTTTTGCAGGGAGGATTGTTATCCCTCTGATTAATTTTTCATGAATTGCTTTCTGCAGTTCAGCTGCTTTCCTCGTAACAATCATAGCTGTTACCTTTTCATGTCTCGTATGAATAGCATCAATCACAAGTGTTGTTATATAGAGCGTTAGCATGGTGTAAAGGGCGTTCTCAGGCTCATATAAAATACCTGCCATCGCAATAATAATTCCATTAAGAATTAAAAAATAGGTTCCAATTGGTCTATCTTTCATCCGCGAAAGAATCATTGCCACAATATCCATACCACCAGTTGATGCCCCTAGCTTTAGGGTGAATCCAACCGCACCACCACCAATAACCCCACCGACAACCGC
This sequence comes from Virgibacillus sp., assembly GCA_035302925.1. Lineage (GTDB taxonomy): Bacteria > Bacillota > Bacilli > Bacillales > Amphibacillaceae > CALAMD01. The sequence goes on from DATGSG010000135.1 coordinate 1,236, forward strand.
ATTAAGAATAATATCATCTGAGAACGAGATCACAGGGAGTATTTCTAAAAACAATGTTGCAAAAGCTACGGAAATAACACTATAAATCGTAAACCCTTTCCCCACTTTAAACCAACCGATAAGTATAACGGGAATATTGAATAGAAACAACAAGACACCGACACTAATATTAATATTTAAAAAATCATTAAATACACTTGAGGTCAGTTGTGCTGCCCCAGCAAACCCACTAGCATAAACATTGGCATCAATTAAAAAGAAATTAAGCGATACTGCAAGTAAAAATGAACTAACAATCACCATTGCAATACGTTTTGCCTCAACTAAAAACATGATAAACCTCCTAATCAACATAGCCTTTCATCATGTTAACATGATTTGTTGAATGTTGTCGCATATTAATGAATTTCATAATTTCTATTTATAGCTACATAGCGAAGTAGAATAGCTAGTCATGGTTAATGAATTTCATAATACCGCTTTAGTGCAACACCGATACAGCATATAGTTGCGCTGAACCGTTCTTAACTACATACTGTGTCGGTGTTGCTGGTTTTGGTAATTATAAAATTCATTCATCGTAATTATGAAATTCATTCTTATAAATAACAATAATACTTTGACTATAACCCTTTATAGCCTTAATATAGAGTAAATACAAGAATTTACTATAGAATTGGGGGGAAAAGAAATGAATGTTAAAATTCTTGCTGATTCTGCATCTGATTTAACCGATACATATTATGAACAATATGATATCGATAGAGCTTCCTTAACGGTTCATTTGCATGGTAAGGAGTATAAGGATGGGGCGGAAATCACGCCGAAGACAGTCTATGATGCCATGAAAGAGGGAGCAGACACAAAGACTTCCCAAGTTTCTCCACAAACCTTTCAGACGATCTTCACATCTTATATGGAGAAGGAGCAACCGCTCGTTTATTTAGCTTTTTCATCAGAGTTATCAGGTACATACCAGACCGCAAAAATGGTGGAACAGGAAATTAAAGAAGAACATCCAGAGGCTCCTATTCATGTTGTTGATTTGAAATGCGCTTCTCTTGGTTACGGCCTTGCCGTAATTCGTGCTGCAAAACTCGCGCAAGAAGGTGCCACTACTGAAGAAATCATAGATATGGCATTATACCATGCACAACATATGGAGCATATCTTTACAGTTGATGACTTAGAATATTTATACCGTGGCGGACGAGTTAGTAAAACAGCCGCATTTGTCGGATCCTTATTAAAAATTAAGCCTATTTTACATGTGGAAGATGGTAAATTAGTTCCGCTTGAAAAAATACGAGGATCGAAAAAAGTGCTACATCGTATGTTAGAAATTATGGAAGACCGTGGCATCGATCTTGAAAATCAAGTCATCGGGATAAACCATGGGGACGATCTTGAAAGAGCAGAAGAATTAGCTACCATGATCAAAGATAAATTTGGTGCGAAAAAAGTTATTATCGAAATGATTGGGTCTGTAATTGGAGCACATACTGGCCCTGGTACAATCGGACTTTATTTCTTAAATAAACCTTATAAATAGAATGAATTTCATAATTGCCAAAATCAACAACATCGATACGGCATGTAGTTAAGAACGGTTTAACGCAACTATATGTTGTAACGATGTGGCACTAAACCGGTATTATGAAATTCATTAAATAAGCTAGACAAACTGGTTCACAAAAAACGATTTGTGAATCGGTTTTTTACATTTTAGAACAGA
>DATGSG010000136.1:0-20856 GCA_035302925.1 Virgibacillus sp.
TTATGCATTTTTATTAAAAGTTTTGAGTTTATGTGTTAAATGTCTTCTATCAATTTCATCTTCAATAAGCAAGAGGAAATCAGGACTTAAATTTAATTCATTTGCTTTATAATAGGACTCCAACAATAACTTATCAGACAAATTCTCCATAAACAGCGCCCTCCTAAGGGGTTTTAATTCATTGAATATATTTAAATCTCTATTCATAATTTACCATGATTCATTTGCTAGAACAAGGAACAACTTATCTACAGGTGCATGTAGATAAGCTGTGCATTAACACTCCTAAACCTTTGAGAACATTGTATTAATAGGGTGTAAACTGTGGGTAAGGTTATCCACAAAAGGAAACGGTGTAGCAATTTGTCGAACGCTTTATCTCGAAAAGTCGATAATCGAACAAGATTAGACAGATTGTACATAAGTTTTACGCGTGCTATCCTTATATAAATGTAGATAGTTGGGTCTGGATTAATGTATAATGAAACAAGTGTCATGATATGTAATCATAGTTACTTACATTTAATATAAAATGGAAAAGATGATGAGGTGTACGAGTTGCTTAGAAGATTTTTACCGAATGAATATGTAAAGTCCATTTTTGATATTAATCCCGCTACTTTAAAGGCACAAGGTGTGAAAGGGATTATTACGGATTTAGACAACACCCTTGTAGCATGGGATGTAAAAGATGCGACTCCAGAAGTGATCGAATGGTTTGCATCCATGGAAAAAGAGGGAATTAATATTACGATCATATCAAATAATAAATTAGACCGTGTGAAAGTATTTTCGGATCCATTGGATGTACCCTATGTTTATAGTGCACGAAAACCGTTGACACGAGCGTTTAAATCAGTAGCTAAAGAAATGGCTCTTCCTGTAGATGAAGTTGTTGTTATTGGTGATCAAATATTAACTGATGTATTAGGGGGGAACCGGGCGGGATTCTATACCATACTCGTCGTTCCCGTTGTAGAGTCCGATGCAAAGATTACGAAGATCAATCGAAAAATCGAAAGAATTGTTTTAAACCATATGCGCAAAAAGGGTTTAATTAGCTGGGAGGAATAATGATGGATCATGAACTTAATTGTCAAGGATGTGGTGTTCTCATTCAAACGACAGAACAAAACGAAGCTGGTTTTACACCTAAATCCTCGCTTGGACAGGAGGATCTATTATGTAGACGTTGTTTTCGTTTAAAGCATTATAATGAAACGCAAGAAGTTAATATAACAGATGATGACTTCTTGAAAATGGTCAGTAGCATTCGAGACACAGAAGGGCTCGTTGTTCATCTGATTGATATTTTTGATGTGAACGGGAGTTTGATTTCTAGTTTGCCACGAATTGTTGGGGATAATCCAATTATACTCGTTGGAAATAAAGTAGATCTATTACCAAAGTCAGCCAATAAACGTAAATTAAATCATTGGTTACGATCAACAGCGAATGAGGCGGGTATTCAGGTAAAAGATGTTTTTTTGATCTCTTCAACAAAAGGCCATGGGGTAGAAGAGCTGACGAAACAAATTGATGTTTACCGTCAAAAGAAAAACGTCTATATCGTTGGTACAACAAATGTGGGTAAATCGACATTTATCAATCAAGTTATCCAACAATCCTCTGGTCTAAAAGATGTGATCACAACATCTTATTTTCCAGGCACAACACTTGGGTTTATAGAGATTCCATTAGACGACTCCACTTATCTCATTGATACTCCTGGGATCGTCAATAAGCAACAAATGGCACATTATGTTTCAAAGCGTGATTTGAAGCTGATTACACCGAATAAAGAAGTAAATGCGAGAGGATATCAATTAAATAGTGGACAAACCTTATATGTTGGTGGCCTCGCACGTTTAGATTATATAAAAGGTGATAAACAGTCCATTGTTTGTTATTTTTCCAATCAAATTCCAATTCACCGAACAAAGTTGGAAAATGCGGATTCATTATATGAAGAACATGTCGGGAAGTTATTGTCACCCCCTGACGAGGAATCTAGGAAACAATTACCTGCACTCTCAGCGAGTACGTTCAAAATTGGTCATGAGAAGATGGACATTGTATTTCCTGGTTTAGGATGGATTACGGTTACTGGAGGAAATGCAACCGTGATTGCTCACAGTCCAAAAGATGTTTCCGTCTCGATACGAAAATCGCTATGATAAGGATGGGAGGGGCGTAAAATGTATAGATTAGGCTTGATCGGGTATCCAATAAAACATTCATTATCGCCATGGATTCATGAGAGTTTTCTAGCATCAACAAATGTAAAAGGAAGTTACTCCATTATCGAGATTGATCCAGCTACATCGTTTAGCAAAAGTATGCAGCTCTTAAAGGAAAGGAATCTGAATGGATTTAATGTCACCGTCCCATTTAAACAGTCCATTATTCCATTTCTGGATGAGGTCGATCAAGAGGCCAAACGCATCGGTGCAGTCAATACAGTCGTCAATAAAAACGGGAACTGGATTGGTTATAATACAGATGGAAAGGGGTATGTCCGCTCTTTAATGGATAAATTTCCTGGACTTGAATCTGAAAAGGAGCAATCTGTATTAATGATTGGGGCTGGTGGTGCAGCACGGGGGATTTATTATGCGTTACTCACAGAGGGATTTACGAATATTGATATCGCAAATCGGACCTTATCAAGTGCACAAGAACTCACTGAATTTAAACCAGCATCAGCAAATACCAAGATAAAGACCCTTGAAGATGCGGAAGCAATGTTGTCCGATTATGATGTAGTAATTCAAACAACATCAGTTGGGATGAAGCCTTATGAAGGGACAACGGTTATATCACTTGATAAACTAAAACCATCTTGCATTGTAAGTGATATTGTTTATCAGCCGATTAAAACTCGCTTTTTAACGGAAGCAGAATCCAAAGGAGCTTTGCTTCACTTTGGGCATACGATGCTTTTATATCAAGCACAATTAGCCTTTGAAATTTGGACGAATAAGAACATTGAATTAATGGAATTAGATACGGCATTACGATTACAATTAGAGGGATGATAATATGTTAACAGGTAAACAAAAGCGTTTTCTTCGAGCACAATCAAATCAGATCAAGCCTATTTTTCAAGTTGGTAAAATAGGGGTAAATGAGAATATGACGACACAGATAAACGAAGCATTGGAAAAGCGAGAACTAGTAAAAATTAGTATTTTACAAAACTGTCAAGACGATAAAGAGGTAGTCGCTGAGCAATTAGCAGAGGGAACAGGAGCAATGATTGTTCAAGTGATTGGCAATAATATCGTGTTGTATAAAGAATCGAAAGAAAACAAACGGATTCAATTGCCATGAAGCGAGTTGGGATTTTGGGGGGGACTTTTGATCCTCCCCATCTTGGTCATCTTATCATAGCTGAAGAGGTTAAGCTTGCTCTTGATTTAGATGAAGTATGGTTTATACCGACGAATGAACCACCACATAAAAAGAAGGCCAATACGCATGTTCATGAACGAATCAACATGTTAGAGATTGCGACTCAATCAAATTCAGCCTTTCATATCAACGCGATGGAGACGGAACGTTTAGGTAAATCCTATACGTTTGATACAATGAACATGCTTACGGATAAACATCCGACCACCTCATTTTATTTTATTATTGGTGGGGATATGGTTGAGTATTTACCAAAATGGCATCGTATCGAAGAATTAACGGAGCTTGTAACATTTGTCGGTGTCGCCCGTACGGGTTATTCACTAGCGTCTTCCTATCCAATAACGCGTGTAGAAGTCCCGTTGATTGACATTAGTTCAACGATGATCAGACAGCGGCTTGAAAATCATAAAACTGTACACTACTTAATACCGAGCGAAGTGTATACACATATTAAAGAGAGGCGACTGTATGAAGATAAATGAAGCGACTGCCTATGTAAAACCACATTTAACAAAAGAGCGATTTGATCATACGTTACGAGTTGCTGAAGAAGCCGTTGCGCTTGCACGCTTATATCATGTCGATGAGAAGAAGGCGGAATTAGCGGCACTCTTCCATGATTATGCCAAATATCGACCGTTGAAAGAAATGGAGCGGATCATCAGAGTAAGCCAACTGCCTAAAGACTTATTGAATTATCATCATGAACTTTGGCATGGCCCAGTAGGGGCACTTCTTATTGAATATGAATACGGCATTACGGACAAAGAGATCCAAAGTGCCATTCATTCTCATACAACCGGGAAAGCACATATGACTAAATTAGATCTCATCATCTTTTTAGCAGATTATATTGAACCTTGTCGGAGCTTTCCTGGATTAGAAGAAGTAAGAGAAGCAGCAAAATCTGATTTATACTATGCATCATATCTTGTCTCTAGAAACACGATCCATTATTTATCTAGTAAAAATAGACTGATTTACCCAGATGCATTTTATGCTTATAATGATCTTGTAAAATATGCAACACAGTAGGATATAAAAATGGAGGTAATCAATTGTTGGATACGAAAGAAATGGTTCATATAATTGCAAAGACTTGTGATGAGAAACAAGCGGAAGAAATCGTTGTATTGGATATGGAAAACATCTCATTGGTCGCGGATTGTTTCTTAATTTGTCATGCGAGCAATCCCCGACAAGTACAGGCAATAGCCAAGGCAGTTAAAGAAGAGATGGAAGATAATGATGTAGCAGTCAGTCATATGGAAGGATACGATCAAGGAAAGTGGATTATTATTGATACGGGATTCGTATTATGCCACATCTTTCAAGAGGAAGAACGTTCTTTTTATAATTTAGAGCGTCTTTGGGGCGATGCGAACAGGATTCCCTTGCAAATTGGTCATGAAGATTGACAATGGCTTATCAAGAAATGGCTCTATTATATGATCAATTAATGGTGGGTACTCCATATGATAAGTGGTTAACATTTACCAAAGAAATCATCGAAAAGTCGGGGAAAAACGTGAGCGTTATAGCCGACTTAGGCTGTGGTACGGGTGAGGTGACGATTCGCCTAGCAGAAGCAGGGTATATGTTATATGGGGTTGATTATTCCACTGATATGTTGAGCCATGCCCAACAAAAAGGTAGTAAAAAAAACCTACCAATCCAATGGCTCATGCAAGACTTACGTGAATTACGAGGATTGGAAAATTTGGATGCGGTTGTTAGTTATTGTGATGTGATGAATTATATTGTATCCGAAGCGGATTTACGAACCGTGTTTAGTAATATATTCAACTCCTTAAAAGCAGACGGTCTTTTTATTTTTGATGTACACGCCATGAATTATGTCGAGGAGCAAATGATTGATCACTCATTCACAGAAGTGACAGATGAGATCATCTACATTTGGGATTGTATTGGAAGTGATGTGGCAGGTGAAATGCATCATGATCTAACCTTTTTCTCGATGGATGAACACGGGAAATACGATCGCTTTGATGAATATCATCACCAACGGACCTATTCAATTGAGTTTTATAGGCATATATTATTGGAAACTGGTTTTGAAAACATCGAAGTATACGGTGACTTTTGTTCTGAAAATCAAAAAACAAGTAAGAAAGCAGAGAGAATCTTCTTTGTTGCGAATAAAGGATCGAGATAGTTCAAACTTCTCGATCCCTCTTTATTTTGCAGGAGTAAAAGGATCGATGTCGAATAAAGTATAGTAATGGAGTCATCGTTTACCCTCTGTAAAATTCTTCATTACTATCTCCCATAAGGAAGTGAGTTTCATTTTTATTGAAAAGTTAAAGAAGAACTGGTTATTTGCTGTTGGCGGTGTAGTCATAGGTATCTTTTTATTTTTATTGAACAATAAAAATCATGAAGAAGCTGTTTCGGAAGTTCCGGCTGTTTTATCTACCACAGATGTTGAGGAAGAGCAGGACGACGATTCGGAAACAATTGTGATTGTAGATGTGAAAGGGGCCGTAAAGAATCCAGGCGTGTATGAAGTCGATCCGGGTGCACGTATTCATGATGTGATTGAATTGGCAGGTGATTTTACGGAAGAAGCGGATGAAACAAGTGTTAATTTAGCGGAAATGGTCCATGACGAACGAATGATTGTTGTTCCGAAGATTGGTGATGAAACGGATGCAACAGAATCAGGTGATCAACAAGCGACTAAAATTAAAATTAATCAGGCCACACAAGCTGAGATTGAACAATTGCCGGGGATTGGGCCAGCAAAAGCAGCTACAATCATTGCGTATCGAGAAGAAAATGGCCCATTTAAAGAACCGAATGATCTGTTGGAAATTTCAGGGATCGGTGAGAAGACATTGGAGAACATGATTGATAATATCCAAATTCCGTGATTACTGACAGAAATCACATGATAATATAAAGGAGTTTATAAAGATGAAGAGAATTTCTTGGGATCAATATTTTATGGCGCAAAGCCATTTACTAGCTTTAAGAAGTACATGTACACGACTAATGGTCGGGGCTACAATTGTAAGAGATAATCGCATTATCGCGGGTGGGTATAATGGAAGTGTTTCTGGAAGTGTTCATTGTGTTGATCATGGCTGTTATGTTATTGATGGGCATTGTGTAAGGACGATCCATGCAGAGGAAAATGCGTTATTACAATGTGCTAAATTCGGAGTACCCACAGAGAATGCTGAAATTTATGTCACCCATTTTCCTTGTTTACAATGTTGTAAACATCTGATTCAGGCAGGGATTCGAAAAGTATATTATGCAACGAATTATCGAAATCATGAATATGCGGTGGAATTATTGAACGAAGCAAATATTGCTGTGAAAAAAGTAGAGTTAACCTATTTAGCAGTTGATACTCATTTCGAAGAGAAGTCTGATTATGTAACATCTTTACTTGAACAGATACGTCACACCTCGATAGAAGCAGAGGAACTAGCCTCATTAGAAGAACAGGCCCAAAAACTTTTTCCTTTACTCCATAAAGAGGAGGCAGATTGAACCACTCATGACTGAAGTCACGAGTGTTTTTAGCTAGTTCATAAAAAAGACAGTCCAAACTGTCTTTTGGACACATCTATGCATGTTTTTAAAAGCTTGATCATCAAGCTTCTATATAGGAGGTGCTCATAGGTGAAAGGCTACTGGCATGTTGTTGCATTATCAGCCGGGATGTCTGCATTAAGTACCATCTTGATGAATAATTGGTTTATGATCGGTTTTTTACTCTGGTTATTTTATTTGTTCTATACTGGCCGCTTAGAGAAAATACCACTGATCACAGCAATGGCTTTCCTCGTCTTCTTTACCTTTTATATTCCATCTAAAGTAGGGGTACCACATCCGGAAAACATTCAAAAACAACCTGCAAAAGATATAACACTCGAAGGTCAGCTTGTTAGTCCTGTAAAAATGGATGATCATAAGGTTGAGTTTATTCTCCAATTAGACGATTCTAATCAACAAATCATGATTCTTCATTTTCCTGACAGATCCCATTCGCTCGAACCAATTGATAAGGAGCATTCTGTAAAGCATGGCGCAATATGTCAGGTAACCGGAGAGCTCCAAATACCCGATGAAGGTAGAAATCCGGGGCAATTTGATTACCGTGGCTATTTACAAGGACAAGGGATTACGTATCAGTTAGTGATTGAATCGATGAGCCATATCGAATGCAGTGGTTCATCACTTTTAAATATCGTTTTCGATATTCGGAATGATTTAATAAACTTTAGTTCTGAAAATAGAAGTCAAGAGACTGCTGCATGGCTCAATGCTCTCGTTCTAGGTGATGATTCATTATTAGATGAAGAGATAATTGAATTATTTCAACGATGGAGTCTATCGCATTTATTAGCCATCTCAGGGTTGCACATCGGGATCATCATTTCAGTTCTTTATTTTATGCTAATTAAATTAAACATGGTGACCAGAGAACGCGCACAATGGATCATGGCTGTTTTTTTACCCCTCTATGCACTACTTGCAGGGGGTCAACCTTCCGTTTGGCGTGCCAGCTTGATGGCCTTATTTATCATTATCCTAACAAAATTGAGGATAAAGATGAGTATATCAGATGGCCTTAGTTTGATATTCATCGTATTAATGGTCATGGATAAGTATATTGTTTATCAAATTGGGTTTCAATTATCATTTATCGTTACATTTGGTTTAATTTTATCGAGAGCGATTTTAAAGAAGCCAACATCATTCTTTTTTCAAGTGTTGCAAATCAGCTTTATTTCACAGATGATGATTTTACCTTTACAAATGAATTATTTCGCAAATTTTCAACCGTTATCTATTTTATTAAATATACTTGTCGTCCCGTACTTCTCCTTGATTGTTATCCCGTTAATGTTCTTTTTGTTATTATTATCCTTCATTCCACTCGGCATCGTTCATGTAGTAGATCTTCTATTTACGTATATGCAATCTGCCTTTATACAGCTCCTCTTGCAAGTGGATAAGTTTGCCTCTTTCCCATTGAAGATTGGGGATATGCCCGTATTGATGACCGTTATCTACTACGCTCTATTCATTATGCTCATGATCAATCTTCAATCAGAGCGAAACAATCGAGCATTTACTTACGGATTACTACTCGTAAGTCTACTCGTATTCCTTGGAATACGTCCTTATCTTTCGCCAATTGGAACGATAACGATGCTCGATATTGGGCAAGGGGACGCCTTTGTAGTTGAATTACCCTATCGAAAAGGCGTGATGTTTATTGATGCTGGTTCAACGGTTAATTTTGATCATATCGAACCGAATAAACGAGTTTATAAGCAAGTTATCAAGCCTTATCTAGATTCAAGAGGAATTACCGAAATTGATGCGATTTTATTAAGTCACGAACATATTGATCATGTTGGTAGTGTGTCCTTTATGCTCGAGGATATGAGGGTAGAAGAGATTATTATCAGTAAATATTATGAGATTAATGAACAAACAGAATCATTTTGGAAAAGTTATGGAACGGACATTAGGAAAGTGGATATGGATGATCACATCACCATAGCAGGACAGTTTTTTCATGTATTGGCACCATCACATGATGTGTCCGCAAATGAAAACTCACTTGTGCTGTATACGAGTTTTGGAGGTAAACAATGGCTTTTTACAGGAGATATTGGAAAAAGCACGGAGAAAAAGATGATATCTGATTATAAAAATTTAACTGTAGATGTATTAAAAGTTGCACATCATGGGAGTAATACATCAACTGATCTCGATTTTATTCAGCAAACTAATCCAACGTACGCGCTCATATCAGCTGGGGTTAATAATCGGTATGGTCACCCTGATCCAGAAGTATTAACAACGCTAGAAGAAGAAAAAGTGATCATATTTCGGACAGATGAGCATGGAGCAGTTCAATTCGAATATAAAAATAAAGAAGGAACATTTTCGCCATTTTTGCCATAGGATGAAAATAGATCATCAAAAGAAAATCAGGAGGCCCGTTGCGAGCCTCCCGTTCATCATCAATACTATATAATGGATTCATGTTAAAAAGGACGTTAATTCATATAACTAATTACGGCACCGATCGTAAAGATTACGAGGAAAAATAAAAAGGAAAAAGTGAATCCTTTAATCGAATCAACTATATCATTATTTTTTGACTGGACTTCTTGTTCAAATTCATTCATATGTATCCCTCCTATACATTATCAAGTATAAGTTATTTTTGCATAAAAATCTACTTTTACTGTGACTGAATACCGAAAAAAATAAAATCTCCAATTATAGAAAGAGTTAACATCTATATATTTACTTTAAATGGTCAACATATAAGTAAACAAATCTCGTTTGAAATTCTTTTACCTAGGACTGAATTTCAAACGTTTATATAGATATTGGAGGGAAACGCATGATTTCCCTCTTCCTATTACTTGCTATTCTATAGCCAACGTTTTACGATTAAGTATAAGCGTAAACGGGGTGGGGCATATTTCATACATAAAGGTTTTAGAACAAATAAAGAATGAGCGTATTCCTCCGGTGTTGTTATTATACGGAACGGAATCCTATTTTATTCAAAATATCCAAGATAAATTATTTGCGAGTGTGATGGAACAAAGTGGAGATGAAAATATTTCGACCTATGATTTGGAGGAAACTCCCATACAAGAAGTAGTCGCTGATGCGGAAACATATCCTTTTTTTGGTGAAAAAAAGTTGATTTATGCGATGAATCCAACGTTTTTATCGACAAAACATAAGAAGTTGCCATTTGAGCATGATTTAGTACGTCTTGAACAATATATTAGTAATCCTGTTGATTATTCAGTCATTGTTTTCATTGCTCCTTATGAAAAATTAGATAATCGAAAGAAAATAACAAAAGTATTAAATAAGCAGGCACTTGTGGCTGAATGCAATCCCATTAAAGATTATGAAGTACAAAAGTGGATCAAAACATTATCAGCAGATTTACATATTACGATTGAACCAGATGCTTATCGTGTATTTGAGGCGGAATTGATAGTCAACTTACACCTCATTCAAAATGAGTTGCGGAAATTAGCACTTTATGTTGGCGAAAATGGGATTGTTACCAAAGAAATTGCAGAGGATTTAATTTCTAGTACAGCAAATGGATCAGCCTTACGACTTGTAGATACAGTAATTGACCGTAATTTACATCGGGCGATTGCGATCTATAAAGATCTTGAAAAGATGAATGAAGAGCCAATTGCTTTAATCGCATTATTAGCTTTTCAATTCCGGATCATTTTTCAAGTTAAATTATTGAAAGAGCAAGGCTATACACAATTTCAAATGCGGAATCAAATCAGTGCGCATCCATATGTCATTAAAATCGCTTATGAGAGAGAAGCGCGATTCACAGTCGATCAATTAGAAGAGATTTTCAATGTGTTAGCAAATACCGATGCATCAATAAAGCAAGGGAAGATGAGTAAAGAATTAGCCTTTGAACTGTTGTTATACAACTTAATTAATCGATAATAAACACGCTAAAAGCGACCTTTACATAAATGTAAAGGTCGCTTTTTTGATGTGTTCTATTCATTTAAATAAGCTTTTATGCACGAACTGCCCTCAAGCCTTTTGCTAAACGAGATTTTTGACGGTTCCCGTTATTTTTATGAATAAGACCTTTTTGTACTGTTTGATCTATTTTCTTTGCTGCTTGTTGAAATGCCTTTTTTGCATTTTCAACATCATTTGCTTGGATTAAACTCTCTACATGTTTAATTTGTGAACGCATTTCAGATTTTAAAGATTGATTTTGTGCTTGTTTTTTATTTGTAGTCCGAACGCGCTTTTTTGCTGATTTTAGATTAGCCATTGTTCCACCTCCTAAAATACTACCATTTTACGAATATGGTGAACACCTGATATTTTACCAAACAAACCGATTCATTACAATATTTACGTTGCTTATACATGAAAACAACGTAAATTGTAAAGTCTAACCAGCAACGATATAAATAAAAAAACGGTTCTGAAAGGAAGAAGATCATATGAAAAAGCCAATTCAAGTCCGGACAGACTTAGCAACAGAAGCAAGGGATATGTATGTTAAAAGCGAGAATAGGGAAGAAGAGCAGCTAAAAGGGGTAACAGTGGATGAACAAGAGGAAGATGGGATTCATATTTCATATGTGGAAATAGATCAAGAAGGGGAAGCAGCACTGGGAAAGAAAGCGGGTTCTTATATTACCATTTATGCAGACGGTGTTAAAAACCAAGATACAGATCAACAAGAGAAGGCAGCTAGAGTATTGGCCAAGGCGATTGAACGAATTATCGGCAATAAGAATATTTCAGCGGATAGTACAGGACTTATTGTCGGCCTCGGTAATTGGAATGTGACCCCAGATGCCCTTGGACCGATGACAGCGGAAAAAATCCTCGTAACAAGTCATCTGTTTCAATTGGAACATGAGTCTGTTGCTCAGGGCTATCGGTCTGTAGCGGCAGTTACACCTGGTGTAATGGGGGTTACTGGGATCGAAACGAGTGATATCGTCTTTGGTATTGTCGAGAAATTTAAGCCTGATTTTGTAATTGCCATAGATGCACTTGCCTCAAGATCAATTGAAAGAGTGAATGAAACGATTCAGTTATCAGATTCTGGAATACATCCGGGTTCAGGTGTTGGCAACAAACGAAAAGAGCTGAGTGAAGATACATTAGGAATTCCTGTTTTTGCGATTGGTGTACCAACTGTCGTTGATGCGGTGACGATCACGAGTGATACCATTGATTTTTTATTGAAGCATCTTGGAAGAGAGTGGGTAGAGAAAGACCGACCATCGAAATCATTAGCACCTGCTGGGATGAGGTTTGGAAATAAGAAGTTTCATGAAAAAGATTTACCTAGCGAAGAACAACGTGAAACATTTCTTGGTATGATCGGTAATTTATCTGAAGATGAAAAAAGATCACTTATCACAGAAGTTCTAACGCCGATTGGACATAATTTGATGGTAACACCTAAGGAAGTCGATGGGTTTATGATTGATATGGCTAATGTGATCGCCAAAGGAGTGAATGCAGCATTACATGAAAATGTCGATGTTGATAATTTATCGTCCTATACAAGATAAAACAGTGGTCTAGCATTTCATATAAAATGAAAGTTTTTGTTCTACCTTTTCAATTCATAACATAGATTTTAATAAGTCATGGAATGAAACGTGAAGGGGTGGAACAATGTATTTTAATAAAACAGGCCCAAACAAGGGCAAACATAATAGTCCAATTTACTTTAAAGGAACGATTTACCTGATCAGCGTGTTGAGCCTCTTTATAATTATCGGTTTGATGACGACGATTAAACCAGCTTACCGATTCTCTTCTCATCTGATTACCGAGTGGACGAGTGATATTGATAGCTCCACTTTTTTATATATACTTGGCAACGAAAATAGAGCCTTTCGACAAGCCTATCCACAAGATGAAACCGTACCGAAATTATCGACGGTTCTTTTTCAAGTTGCTACAAACTTAAAACCGAATGATCCACGGAGTTTGCTAGGTCATGAATTACCTGGTTTCTCCTCATTTGGTAACCAAATTATTATTGCAGGGGAAGGAACCAATCATTCTAATTTATCAATTGAATCTTCGCCGCCCTTAGAAGAAGTCATGAAAGAGCGCGAGGCAGTCATGGATGAATCACCGAAAAAGGAAGAAGAGGAAGAAGTAGAAGAAGATACGAATGACCAGAATACGGGGGAGGATGATGTTGTGTTTTTATACAATACTCATAACCGGGAATCTTTTTTACCTCATTTACCTGATGTTACGGATCCAAACTCAGCTCACCATCGCACGGTTAACATTACAAAAGTGAGTGAACGCTTTGCCGAAGCATTAGAGGCAAAGGGAATAGGGACGAGTGTAGACGAAACGGATCATATGAATGTGTTAAATGAAAAAGGTTGGGGTTATGAAAAATCCTATGACGCATCCCGTAGTACCGTATCTGAAGCGGTATCGACGAATGAAAAACTTGATTATATATTTGATTTGCATCGTGATAGTTTGCCAAGAAAAGATACAACAATCGAAATTGATGGAAAAGATTATGCGAAAATATTGATGGTTGTTGGAGCTGATTATGATCGTTATGAAGAAAATCTAGCTGTAGCTACCGAATTCCATTATTTAATAGAAGAGAAATATCCAGGACTAAGTAAAGGGGTCATCAAGAAAGCAGGGGCAGGAACGAATGGGGTCTTCAACCAAGATTTATTGAAAAATTCCATGTTACTAGAAGTTGGGGGATATGAGAATTCATTAGAGGAAATGTATCGATCAGTAGACGCTTTGGCAGCTGTCTTCAGTGAGCTGTATTGGGAAGCAGAAGAAGTGGACGCAAAAGAGAAGGAGGAGTAAATGATGATCCGTTCATTTGTTAGTTTACTATTATTAGTGATCGTTTTCTTGGTAGGAATGTTAATCGGTGTTGACCGGGAGCAAGATACGCTTCCGGCCGATAACATACAAGAAGAGCAAGAGTTCAACAAAGAAATGGTACAACTAGAAAATGACGCAGACATCACTACCGAGGATGAGGACCACCTTTTTATTGAAGATGAAGAAATGGAAGAACAAACCGCATCTGTTGATCAATCAGAACACTCAACACTAAAAATAGCATCCTTTTTGGAATCCATCGTGACAGGTTTTTATAATATTGTTGTTGATATATTATATCAAGTTTCATCCTTGTTTTTTTAGGGGGAGTTAAAAACCTATATATAAACTCGTTGCTTTTGATTGATAGACTTGATTTTAATTGAAACAATAGGGATCAATTGATATAATCAATCTAGCGAGCAATCAAGAGTATGATAATTATAAGAAATCTCGTATGCTTTTTGAGGTGTTAAACATATATGCACTCGTTAATGAAGTGCTTTTTAAAAATGGAATTTAATCGAGATGAAGAAGTAGGAGTGGACATCACTAATGGTGAAAAAACAAAATAATGTACGTAATTTCTCGATCATCGCTCATATCGACCATGGTAAATCGACTTTAGCAGATCGGATTTTAGAAAACACAAAAGCATTATCACAGCGCGAAATGAAAGAGCAATATTTAGATGGAATGGATCTTGAACGTGAACGAGGAATCACGATTAAATTAAATGCTGTTCAACTAGAATATGTTGATAAAGATGACGAGGAGTATACCTTTCATTTAATCGATACACCAGGTCACGTGGATTTTACATATGAAGTATCAAGGAGTTTAGCAGCCTGTGAAGGAGCGATTCTTGTGGTTGATGCTGCGCAAGGAATCGAAGCCCAAACATTAGCAAACGTATACCTGGCACTTGATAATGAACTTGAGATTATTCCAGTTATTAATAAAATCGACTTGCCGAATGCAGACACAGATCGCGTAACACAGGAGCTTGTTGATGTCATCGGGATTGATCCGAATGATGTTATTTTAGCATCCGCAAAGGATAATATTGGTATCGATGAAATCTTAGAACAGATTGTTAATCGAATACCACCACCTGCTGGCAATGCAGATGGCCCTTTAAAAGGCCTCATTTTTGATTCTTTATATGATCCGTATCGTGGGGTAGTCGCCTATGTTTGCGTAAAAGATGGGTCTGTTAAAGTGGGTGACAAGATTCGAATGATGGCAAATGAAGTTGAATACGAGGTAAACGAAGTGGGTGTGTTCACACCGAGTCCATTAAATAAGGATGAACTGATCGTAGGGGATGTTGGCTATTTAACAGCTTCGATTAAGGACGTAAGTGATGCACGTGTAGGGGATACCATCACACTTGCTGATAACCCTGCGGAAGAGGCATTGCCTGGTTATCGTCGATTAAACCCGATGGTCTACTGCGGCTTGTATCCTGTAGATTCAGATAATTATAATGATTTACGTGAAGCATTGGAGCGTTTAGAGTTAAATGATGCGGCATTACAATACGAACCGGAAACATCACAAGCATTAGGCTTTGGTTTTAGGAGCGGGTTTCTTGGATTGCTTCATATGGAAATCATTCAAGAACGAATCGAACGTGAATTCAATATTGATTTAATAACGACAGCACCAAGTGTAATCTATGAGGTAAAACAAACAGACGGTAAGATGCTCGAAGTCGATAACCCCTCATTCATGCCGGATCCTCAAGTCATCGAGGAGATACGAGAGCCTTTTGTGAAGGCAATGGTGATGGTTCCGAATGATTATGTAGGTACCGTGATGGAACTTTGTCAGAAAAAAAGAGGGCAATTTGTTGATATGCAATATTTAGATGATATTCGTGTCAATGTTATTTATCACATTCCTTTGTCAGAAATCGTTTATGATTTTTTTGATCAATTAAAATCACAAACAAAAGGATATGCATCTCTTGATTATGAATTCATCGCGAACCGGGTATCAGATCTTGTGAAGATGGATATCTTACTCAATCAAGAACCAATCGATGCGTTGTCAATCATCGTTCACCGTGAATTTGCTCACCAACGTGGGAAGCAGATTGTTGAAAAGTTAAGAGAATTAATCCCGAGACAACAATTTGAAGTACCAATACAAGCAGCGATCGGTAACAGTATTACAGCACGATCTACCATTAAAGCGGTTCGTAAAGATGTAACAGCTAAATTATATGGTGGTGACGTAACCCGTAAGCGTAAATTATTGGAAAAGCAAAAAGAAGGTAAGAAAAGAATGAAAATGGTTGGTTCAGTTGAAGTACCCCAAGAAGCTTTCATGGCCGTACTACAATTGGATGAAGAGTAAACCCTTGATATGACAGTGGTTATACATTTACTTGTTTAGAATTATTCATTTCCTCCACCCGTTAGCCACCGAAAGCTTGATCGGTGGGGGATTTGATTTAATCAAGATTAAGTTCATTGGTGATTCCCTCAAATATATCTACTGTTTCATCTTGCATTTTTTCAGTAAGGTGGGAATACGTATCGATCGTAATTGATGCCCTGGCATGTCCTAGCTTTTTCTGAATGTCTTTGATTACAGCTCCTCGTTCAAGCAGCAAGGTAGCATGTGTGTGTCGTAAAGAATGGAAATTAAACTCAATATCCAGCTTATCTCTAAGATTTCTACCGCTCCATTTAATGCTTCCCGGGGAAGTATATTCACCATTCTCTTTTGTGCATACAAAATCACTATCAGTATAATGTTCGCCATATTTTAATTTATTCTTATTCTGCCATGTCTTGTGTTTTCTTAGAATAGCAATTAATGATCCACCTATTTTAAACTTCCTATAAGAGGATACATTTTTAGGAGGGCCTAAGTACCATTGACCTTCTTTATCTGTAACCATAGCTTTATTCACTTCTATAGTTCCTTTATCAAGATCTACCATCTCCCACATTAAACCGCAAACTTCACTCACTCTCATTCCAGTACCAAACCCTATATGAAACGGAATATAGAAAGTATTTGATTCATCTAAGAAATTTGTGATCTTTTGTATAGTAGGCAAGGTAAGTATCTTTAAATCCTCCTTAGTAGCCTTTTTACGCTCTACCCTAGGTACGCTGACATACTGCATGGGATTATCCTCTATTAGTTTATATGGGTGCACAGCTTGTCGTAAAGCGTTATTTAAAACAGAATGGAATATAGTTAAAGACTTTCTAGCAAAGCCTTCTCTGTGCTTACCGTTTATAAACTTCTGCAATAGTTCTGGAGAAACGGATCGGATCCTCATACTACCTATTTCCGGCTTGATGTGGTTATCAATTACACTCTTATAGTTACTCCATGTATTAGGACTCAGGTTTATTTCAACATATTCTTTAAGCCAAAAATCCAAATAATCATGAACGCTTGTTTTTGAAGGCTCGAATACCCTCCCTGTATTTTCATACTCAGTAATAGCTTTTCTTAAAATCCGTAAAGCTTCACTTCTAGTCTCAGCACCTTCAGCTTTCCTTTCATGCTTTTTTCTAACACCTTCTACTGTACCGAGATCAAAATAATAGTACCAGGAACCGTATCTTTTACGAACTCCGCCTTTCATAAATATTACCTCCTGTTTAATTTGTATTGATAAAATAAAGAGCAGGGGATCAGCCTGCTCTAGTTTTTAATTTCCTAGCTAGTAAATTAAAGGTCTTGTGTGAATCGGATAGCTTTTCCGATTATTCTGGCCGGGTTATCTTCTGTAATTACTATAGGTTCGTATGAACTGTTAATAGGCATCAATAATACCGTATCTCCTTGCCTAGTTACCCTTTTTAAAGTAGCTTCAGTTCCACCGTTTACTAATACTGCTGCAATTTCTCCATACTCAACTTCACTTTGTTCTCTTATAAGTACGTGTGAACCATTAGGGATAGTAGGTTCCATGCTATCGCCCTTTGTTTCCAAATAGAATAAGTCTCCTGCAGGTAGCGTGTCAGGTGACTCGCTGCGATAACCACTGATGTTTTCCTCAGCAATAATCGGATCTCCGCAAGCGATAACTCCTAGAACTGGAATTTGGATTGACTGAGGTGAAACCATCTTAACGTTGTTCGGTTTTGTTAAATCTTCATTCATTAAATCATGAAGATTAACGTTAAATATTCTGGATAAATCAGACAATGTACCAGACTTGGGAGTGTAGGTCCCTTTCTCCCATTCACTAACAGAGGATCCACTCTTCCTCCCGAGGAGATGAGCCAATTCAAGCTGTCCTAAATCCTTTTCTTCCCTCAAATATTTTATATTTCTGCTAAAAATAGATCCCATTTGAATGCACCTCCTTTTTTTAACTTCATATATAGTATACCTTAAACATCATTAAATGTGAAGTGTATTTCCGAATATCGTTTCTGAATATCTGAATTACAAGGCTTGACTTCGGTTTAACTGATGTGTATAGTAAAGACAATTAGAGAAGAGAGGTGACAAGAATGGCGGTAGCATCAAAAGAAAAACTTAGGGTTTTACGGGCAAAAGCAAATATGACACAGACAGAACTAGCTGATAAAGTAGGTAGAACACCGCGAAGTATCGGGTTGTATGAAGCAGATGTCAATAACCTAAGGAAAGCAGAATACAGAACCATTGAAAAGTTAGCTAGAGTTTTAGGAGTTACAGTCAATGATATTTTTTTAGGGTAGACTTCAGAAAAACCGAATACAAGAAAGTGAGGGAGTGAAAGAAATGACCAACAGACTGCACCCTATAACTGAAGTAGCTAAGATTTTAGGTGTCAGCCGGAACGATGCATACGATCTCGTTAATTATGGACACCTTCAAGCCTTGAAACTCGGAAGGCTGAAAGTATCTACCTTTGAATTAGAGGATTTCATGAAACGCAACATCGGTAAAGATTTCTCAGACTTAGAAAATGTTACAGATCTGGGACTGGAGGTGAAAGCACAATGACTATTGGAGAAATGCAGAAGTGGACTCAGAGATTTAACAGAATCGTACAAGCGGATCCATATTTTAAAAATAACCGTTTAAGCAATATGAAGAATGATATAGAACTAGCGTATCCAGGCTTACAAGACGGACATGCTGCAGAATTGCACGAAGCAGTATTAGAAGAGATGGGGGAACTTGTTTAGTGAAGGACACTAGTCTTGGTGGGAGGTGAGCAGATGGATGAACTAATTAAACAGGCAGAAGGCTTAATACAAGCAATAAAAGCACAAGAAAAGAAAATTGATAATCCCGCATTGACTTTAGGTATTTTAAGTGAATTAGATTTGTTTATTGAAAATGTAGAAGATACGGAAGATTAGTGGGAGGTGGACAATAATTGATAAGACACTACTCATTCGGCTTTACTGGAGCAATATCAATAGCGGTTATTCTAGTCATCATTACATCTTGAATAAAAAAAGACCCGTGCACCAACACGGATCCGTTGAAAACTAATATTAGCTACATTATAACACGAAAGGGGATTTAATACATGGACGTTAATGTAAACACGCACATGAAGCAATCTGAAATTAACGGGTTATTTAATGAAGTAGAAGTTTTAAAGAACCAACGTAAAAAAGATATGGATCTCGTTAAAAAGAAAACCGAAAAGATAATTGATCACATTATAGAGCATGGAAACGTACTAGCTTATAAAGACAATGTTCCACATATCTTAACTGTTAAAAATGGATCGACTCGTAAATTTGATAAAGCATCGTTGGCAACAGATATGGATATGACACAAAAGGAATTAGACGTTATTGGTATTGCAGAGCTTGTTGAAGAAGATCAGGTCACTTCTGAAAAATTAGAAGAATACTTTTATGACGAACCGACACAGAATTTAAAAGCACGAAAGGCAAAGCCATCTGACATGGACTTGCTAAGGTCCAGTGGTCGTATATGAGTGAAAAGCGTATAGAGAATAGTATCCAACGTCATTTAGATTCATTGGGTGCTTACCATATTAAGAATCACGGATCTGTATATAGTCGTGCTGGAACACCGGATATAACAGCATGTATAAATGGAAAGTTCGTGGCCATTGAAGTAAAACAACCGGGTGGAGTTGTTAGCCCATTACAATCAGCACATATTGAATTAATTAAAAAGGCTGGAGGTGTCGCTTTTGTCGCTTACAGTCTCGAAGAAACGAAGGAAAATCTTAAAAGATTCGGTGTTATATGATTTTCAAAAGAAACTATTAAATGATATTGAAGCAGATTATTTGTTAGCTGCAGATACAGGAACAGGAAAAACAATGATGGCATTACATCATTATATAAGACATTCGAATGGTGAGCCTTTATTGGTAGTCGCACCACCACAAAAGATTAACGAGGGTGGATGGGATCGTGAAATTGAGTTCGTTTCTAACCATTACGGAATTGATATTGAATACGAGAATTTAAGTTATGGGGTATTGGCAAGACGTTGGAAAGAGTTCGAAGGTTGGTTTGTTGTGTATGACGAGTGTCATTACATTAAGAACCCGACAAGTCAACGTGGTAAGGCTGGTATCAAACTATCACAAGCCAGTACAAACTTTCTATTACTAAGTGCAACACCTTCCAGTAATGGTTGGGAAGACACGATCGCTTACATGATTATGTTTGGTCATTACAAGAACAAAACGCAGTTTTTGAAGCAACATGCAATATATGAAGATAAGTTCTTTGGTAATAGACGTTTCAAGGCAGTAGTTGATTTTACAGAAAAGGATAAACTCAACGAATTGTACCAATCCTTTAGTATTCGATTAGGAAAAGAAGAATGCTTAGATCTACCAGGTATCAAACATGAAAAAATAACATTCAAAAAGTCAGCTGAATATAACAAGATTCACAAAGATCGAGTATTAGAAGTAGATGGTGAATTGGTCCTATATGATACAACCCAAAAATTACAGCATGGACTTAGATTTTATGCAAATCAAAAGGACAAGCTTAAATACACGGAAATGCTAGCAGAAGGAACGGAAGAAAACATTATTAT
>DATGSG010000137.1:0-10418 GCA_035302925.1 Virgibacillus sp.
GGTTTTTTACATAAAAAGGGAGGTCATATTTTGTTTAAAATTTTAGTATCTGATCCGATTAGTGATTTCGGATTAAAACAGTTAATGGATGCGGATGATGTGGAAGTTATAAAGGAAACAGGATTGAGTGAAGATGAGCTCGTTTCGAAAATGAGCGAATTTGATGCCTTGCTTGTCCGTTCGCAGACCAAAGTAACCGAAAGAATCATGGAAGCCGGCAAGAATTTGAAAGTGATTGGTCGTGCAGGGGTTGGGGTTGATAATATTGATTTAGAAGCCGCAACAAATCATGGGGTTATTGTGATTAACGCACCTGATGGGAACACGATTACCACGTGTGAACATACTTTTGCGATGATGATGGCTTTGGCGCGCCATATCCCCCAAGCCTATGCGAAAACAGTTGAAGGACAGTGGGATCGTAAATCCTTCCTTGGTGTTGAATTACGGAACAAAACACTTGGCGTGTTCGGCCTTGGCCGTATTGGAATCGAAGTCGCTAAACGAGCAATTGCATTTGGTATGAACATTCTTGGTTATGATCCTTTTATGTCGGAGGAACGCGCCGAACAATTGGGCATAAAGTTAACGAATCGCGATGAAATCATCCGTACAGCGGACTTTATGACAGTACATACTCCACTGACAAATGAAACGCATCATATGATTGGTAAACCACAATTCGAAGTGATGAAACCAGGCATGCGCATCATTAACTGTGCACGAGGTGGCATTATTGACGAACGCGCCCTCATTGAAGCGCTCGATGAAGGCATTGTCGCAGGAGCTGCTTTTGACGTATTCGAAAATGAACCACCAGCACCTGATCATCCTTTTTTAACACATCCGAAAATTATTGTGACACCACATTTAGGTGCATCCACTTTAGAGGCCCAAGAAAATGTAGCGATTGACGTTTCCGAACAAGTCATCCATATCTTACGCCAGGAGCCATTTAAAAATGCGGTGAATATGCCAGCGATTCCGCCTGAGTTATTGAATAAATTACAGCCCTACTTTAAGTTGTGTGAACATCTTGGCAAATCACTTGCACAGATGACTGATGGTGCCGTTCGTGAAATTACCGTCGAGTGTTCAGGCGAATTGGCTGATTTGGACACCTCACCATTAAGTGCCTATGTCCTCAAAGGTGTGCTTTCACATCATCTCGGTGCAGGACAAGTCAATATTATCAATGCGCTTCATTTAGCAAAGCAGCGTGATATTCAACTTGTTTTCCAGAAATCATTGTTTTCACAAAGTTCTTCCAGTGAGATTACACTTCGCTTACAGACGACAGAAGAGAAACGCTGGGTAACTGGATCTGCCGTCCCTGGGATCGGCGAGCGTCTAATTAAAATTGGACCTTATCCAGTAGATATTGCTCCAGAAGGCCATTTATTATTGATTTCACAAATGGACAAGCCAGGAATCATCGGTCATGTTGGTGCGGTATTTGGTGAAAATGGGATTAATATAGCCAGCATGCAAGTCGGACGCCAAGATATTGGTGGGTCAGCGGTTATGATCTTAAAAAATGATAAGCAAGCTACCCAAAAGGTTATTGATGAATTATATGCCATTCCGGATATTAAAAGAATTCGCGAAATCATTTTTGACTAATATAAAACCTTGAAAATCTGCCATCTACATTGATGGCAAATTTTCATGCAATACGTTGTCCTACTAACTAGCACCCTCTGTTTGCTAGTCGCTATTTTAAGAGGGCGATATGAAAATGATATGGTAGAGCCTCGACAAATACGTATAAATTCGATGAGGCTGTTTATACTACTAAAGGTATCTAAACTCTCCACCATACACGTATAAAAAAGTATCTCGCTCATTATTCGTTAATTGGGAATCCATTATGTCAATTGATAATGAATAGTGTCGGTCAAAACACATTTCCATATCTTTATCATGTGGATAAAGCTCGTTTTATTAAAACTCATTCCTTACATAACCACTCATCAAGACACAGATTTGACACATAAAGACGGCCAGCCGACTAAAATATGCGATATCCTTGACAAATAATGAAACTCTTGTAATAATGATTATAGTTAAGAGGTAGTAATTCACATTAAAATTACTACTGCCGTTTAGATATTTACGATCCAGTCTAAACATAACAATGCACACAACATACTAGGAGGAAGATTTATAATGTCGATCATAGGAAAAGAAGTACTACCATTTTATTCAACAGCTTATAATAGCGGTAACGGTGAATTCGTTGAAGTTTCTGATCAAGATCTAAAAGGACAGTGGAGTATCGTTTGCTTTTATCCAGCAGACTTTTCATTTGTTTGCCCTACTGAACTTGAAGATCTCCAGAACCAATATGCAACACTACAAGAACTCGGTGTTGAAGTATATTCCGTTTCAACAGATACACATTTCGTACACAAGGCGTGGCACGATCATTCAGATGCAATCAGCTCACTCGAGTACATCATGATCGGTGACCCATCACAAACAATTTCACGTAACTTTGATGTGCTAGATGAAGAAGCAGGTCTTGCACAGCGTGGTACATTTATTATTGATCCAGATGGTATCGTTCAAGCAGCTGAAATCAATGCGGACGGAATCGGTCGAGACGCAAGTACACTCATTGGTAAAGTTAAAGCAGCTCAATATGTTCGTGAAAATCCAGGCGAGGTTTGCCCAGCAAACTGGGAAGAAGGATCAGATACACTTAAACCAAGCTTAGACCTAGTAGGTAAAATTTAAGGAGTAGGATATAAAGATGCTAGACGCAGATATAAAAGCACAATTGGCCCAATATCTTGAAATGATGGAAGGCGATGTGCTTCTTAAAATAAGCGCGGGATCTGATGAGGTTTCGCGTGATATGGTGGCGTTAGTTGATGAATTAGCCACCATGTCATCCCATATAAAAGTAGAAAAAGCAGAATTAGAAAGAACTCCTAGCTTTAGTGTCAATCGTGTCGATGAAGATACAGGTATTGTTTTTGCAGGTATTCCACTTGGACACGAGTTCACTTCATTAGTTCTTGCTTTATTACAAGTAAGTGGCAGAGCTCCTAAAGTGGATGAAAAAGTTAGCGAGCAAGTGAAAAACTTGGAAGGAACATACCATTTCGAATCATTTATTAGTTTAAGTTGCCAAAACTGTCCAGAAGTTGTCCAGGCACTTAACCTAATGAGTCTGCTCAATCCGAATATAACACATTCAATGGTTGATGGAGCGGCCTTTAAAGATGAAGTAGAAAGCAAGAAAATTATGGCCGTTCCAACGGTACACCTCAATGGGGAATCTTTCTCAAGCGGTCGTATGTCTCTGGAAGAAATCCTAGCTCAAATGGGAAGCGGTCCAGATGCATCAGAATTTGAAGATAAAGATCCGTATGATGTACTTATTGTAGGCGGTGGATCAGCTGGTGCAAGTGCAGCCATCTATGCTTCACGTAAAGGTGTACGTACAGGGATTGTTGCCGATCGTTTCGGTGGTCAAATTTTAGATACCGCTACGATTGAAAACTTTATTAGTGTACCTCATACAGAAGGTCCTAAACTTGCCGCAAGTCTTGAAGAACACGTAAAAGAGTATGACATTGATGTCATGAACCTACAACGTGCGAAGGACTTGGAAAAGAAAGAACTATTTGAAGTAGAACTTGAAAATGGTGCCGTTCTAAAAAGTAAGTCCATCATTCTTTCAACAGGAGCGGAATGGCGTAAAGTTGGCGTACCTGGTGAAGCTGAATTCAGAAATAAAGGTGTCGCCTACTGCCCACACTGTGATGGTCCCTTATTTGAAGACAAAGATATTGCTGTTATTGGCGGCGGTAATTCTGGGGTCGAGGCAGCGATTGACCTCGCAGGAATCGTGAATCATGTTACGGTTCTAGAATTTATGCCAGAGTTAAAAGCTGACTCTGTTCTACAAGATCGCCTCAATAGTTTAGATAATGTTACGGTTCTTAAAAATGCTCAATTGAAAGAAATTACGGGTACAGACAGTGTTAATGGCTTAACTTATGTCGACCGTAACACCGAAGAAGAAAAACAGCTTGAACTTGCTGGCGTATTTGTTCAAATCGGTCTCGTACCAAACACAAATTGGTTAGGTGACACGGTGGAGCGCAATAAGTTTGGTGAAATTGTTGTGGATAATAGCGGTGCAACGAATGTACCGGGCGTATTTGCTGCCGGTGATTGTACAGATATCCCATATAAACAGATTATTATTTCAATGGGATCTGGTGCAGGTGCTGCTTTAAGTGCATTCGACTATCTCGTCCGAAATTAATATCCATTCATATTCAGTGGAACAGGGTCATTTTTATGATCCTGTTCTTTTTTTGTTCTTTAGTAAAATATTTCTCCCCCTTCCCCATATGAAATTTGCTTCTCTATAAGATCCTTTTCCCATAAAACCTTCATGCATATTTCCCCTATTTTCGAATAGTCTGATCTATGTAAGGAACAATAATTTGGTCACGCCGACCACCTCCCCCCACCTTGCAATGCGACTCCACTTAATGTAGAGTATTACCATATGAATTAAATGTTTAATTCATATAGACCTTATACTTTTTGTTTAAAACGTAAAAACCCAAGTTTTATTATGAATGATAGGAGAAAAAATGATAGAGATAAAAGATGTATCTAAAATTTACACACGAAAAGATACGAACACACAAGCTCTCAAAGATGTGAATTTAAAAATTAATAAAGGCGATATCTTTGGTGTTATTGGCTATAGTGGTGCAGGAAAAAGCACCTTGATTCGTGTCGTCAATTATTTAGAAAAACCAACCTCTGGTAAAATCTTAATCAATGGTACCGATTTAAATTCATATCATACCGGGCAATTGAGAGAAGCGCGAAAAGATATCGGCATGATTTTTCAACATTTTAATTTATTGAATTCAAAAACAATCTTTCAAAATGTTGCCATTCCACTTGTCTTATCGAAAGTTAATAAAACCGTCATTAAAGAACGAGTGATGGAATTGCTCGATTTCGTTGGCCTCGCTGATAAAGTTGATCGTTATCCAAATGAGTTATCTGGTGGTCAAAAACAACGGATCGGTATTGCCCGGGCATTGGCATCAAATCCTTCAATTCTGCTTTGTGATGAAGCCACATCAGCACTTGATCCCCAGACAACCGATTCGATCTTAACATTATTGCAACGAATTAATGAAGAATACAATATTACCATCATGATCATTACCCATGAAATGAGCATAATTCAAAAAATATGTAACAAGGTCGCTGTTATGGAAAATGGTGAGATTATTGAGCAAGGCGAAGTTTTACGTGTATTTGGAAATCCTCAACAAAAATCAACACAAGAATTTGTTCGGACCATAATTCACGATCAAGTTCCTACAAGCGTAAAAAACAGCTTGAAGATTGACTCGGAAAGTAGATTATTTAAATTATCATTTGCTCAGAATATAACAAATCCGATTATGAACCATTTGATCCGTACATTTAATCTGACGGTTAATATTGTATATGCGAATATGAATGAGATTCAAAATAACACGGTAGGTTATATTATACTTCAATTAACTGGTGAAGAAGCTGCCTTACAGGACGCTACAACATACTTAGAAATGGAACCAATCCAGGCGAGGGAGTTGACTCGTTTATGACGGAGACATCAGTTACGTTAAGTTTGTTTATCCAATCAATGATCGAAACATTTTATATGATTGGTTTTTCATTACTAATCGGATCCATCATTGGTATTCCACTCGGCATTTTACTTGTCGTGACACGCCCAGGAGGTATTATCGAAAATAAATTATTTTATAAAATAATGAATCCAATTGTTAATGTGCTTAGATCATTGCCTTTTATTATTTTATTGGTTGCCATTATTCCTTTTACTCGCTTAATCGTGCAAACTTCAATCGGCACAGCAGCAGCTATTGTCCCATTGATCGTCTATATTTCACCTTATATTGCTCGTTTAGTTGAAAACTCAATCTTGGAAGTTGAAGAAGGAATTATCGAGGCTGCTGAATCAATGGGAGCAACCCCATTTCAGACGATAAGGTATTTCCTGATCCCAGAAGCACTCGGTTCACTGATTCTTAGTTTAACGACAGCGACAATTGGTTTACTTGGTGCCACTGCAATGGCAGGCGCAGTTGGCGGTGGCGGTGTTGGTAATTTAGCGATCAGCTATGGTTATCAGAGGTTTGATTCCTTTATTATGATTATAACCGTTGTTGTACTCATTATTTTTGTACAAATTATGCAATCATTTGGCAACTGGCTCGCTGCTAAAGTAAGAAGAGAAGATTAAAAAACATGCCCAAAAAAAGTCGCCACTACTTCATGTAGTGACGACTTTTTTAATTTGAATTCGTTAAATTTATTTGAGTTCTTCTGGGATAAACCAGTAATCATCTTGATTATGTTCTTCCATATATGCTTTAAATTCATCTGATTCATAGGCCGCTTTTATATCCTGTGCCCATTTCGTATCTTTATTTTCTTCATCAACAACGGCAACTAATTCTAAATCTTTGAGAATATCTTCAGCAAGTAAGCTCGTGGCAGCATCAAGGCCTGAAGAATCAACAATACTTCCAGGAATAACCCCATAATCTAAATCTTCCAATGCCCGTGGAATTTGATAGGAATCCATTTCCTTAATTTCTAAATCATATGGGTTCTCTTCTATATCATCACCAGTTGCTTTTACAAGTTCGACATCTTCTTTTAGTGTGATTAATTCAGCCTTTTGTAATACTGCATACGCTCTTGCCGCATTTGAAGGATCTTGTGGAATACCAACAACATCTCCTGCTTCGATATCATCTAGCGAATCTTTTCTACCCGGAAAAATCCCTGCCGGAACAGTTGGAACTGGTGTTATCTTAGTGAGGTTAGCCCCTTTTTCTTCATTATAATTTTCCATATAGGCCGTATGCTGATCGACATTAACATCTACAGAACCTTCCGTAAGAGCAACATCTGCCAGAAGTAACTCCGTAAAATCAACATCTTCAATTGTATACCCTTCATCTTCTAAAATAGGTTTAATCGCTTCTAAAAATAATTCACTATATGGCCCAGGCGATGTTCCGACTGTAATTGTCGTTTTTTCCTCCACAGCAGAATCATCATTCCCCCCACACGCAACTAAAAACAAGAATAAGAATGCTGAAGCTGTTACATATAATAATTTACGTTTATTCAATTTTAATTCCCCCTTTTCTACCCCGACTTTATCCGCACCTAACAACTAGGCTTAATCAGGTTTACTCATTATACTATACAATATCGGCCTTCGTGTCAATTCCCCTTGTATTATTTATTTTTGAGCAGTAAAGTCAATCGGTTTAAACGGATACCTTTTCGGGAACAAGGTGCAATATTTTACAATCCGTGCCCTTAAGTCACGTTGAACAACACAGATCTGTTAAATAGGCTGTTTGCTCTTTGCCTTATTTTGCTATAATATACTAATTATTGACCGAAAAGGTTCGACCACAATCTAGTACAAAGCGGATGGTGTAAATCTTCTATCATAGAAAGGATGTTTCAAAAAAAATGACGTCATTACCAAAGAAATGGATCACACTTATCAGCCTAGGTATTCTATTGATCTTAGTAGCTTGTCAAGGCGAGTCTGATGATCAAGGTTCGAATGAAGAAAATAGTGATGCAGCAAATATTACAGAAATCGTTGGGATTGAGCCAGGATCTGGAACAATGAATATTGCTCAGGAAACAGTTGACTCCTATAACCTGGATCTGGAACTAACGCCAAGTTCGGAGCCCGCCATGGTTAAGGAATTGCAAAATGCCATAGAAAAGGAAGAACCGATCGTCGTTACACTATGGCAACCACATTGGATGTTCAGTGAACACGATTTGAAATTTTTGGAGGATCCTAAAGAAACGCTAGGGGCATCTGAAAATATACATACGATGGTTCGGCACGGTCTGGAGGACGATCAGCCCTCGGCTTATGCGTTATTGGATAACTTCAGCTGGGAAATCGATGACATGAATGAGGTCATGGCGGCATTCGGACAAAATGAAGATGTCGAACCACATGAAGCAGCAGAAGAATGGATCAAAGAGAATCAGGATAAAGTTGATGCCTGGACAGAAGGGATTGAACCCGTAGAAGGCGAGTCCATCGAACTGGCCTATGTGAACTGGGATACGGAACTGTCATCAACAAATGTAGTTGCACTTGTTCTTAAAGATTTAGGCTACAAAGTCGAATTGACACCTCTTGATATGGGAATCGCATTTGAATCCCTTTCCGAAGGGGATGTGGATGGAATGCTCATCGCCTGGCTCCCTGTTGGTGCGGCCTCCTATAGTGAGCAATATAAAGATGATATTGTTGACTTAGGTCCGAACTTAGAGGGTGCCCAACAAGGATTTGTTGTACCGGCGTATATGGATATTGACAGTATTGAGGATTTGCCAACTAAATAATATGATCATATGAATTAATACTTATAAATGGGATAGGCCACCAATCGACCGGTTCAATCGGTGATAAAATGGTGGTTCCTATCCCGTTTGATGTGTCTGAGTCACTTTCCTCATTGCTTACCCAATTTTGCATGAACTACTACCCGCCCTCATCCGATGTCCATAGACAACAATATTTTGGTTAAATGAATCAAGTTCATTGTGGAATCCCTAAAAATACTTCCTGTCCGAGAATTTTCCCCTTTATCATTCCGATGCAAATAATAATCATTTTTTTCCGCTTATAAGATCAGATAGTTGATGATCTCGTCACTTCTGTAACCATTCTAGACGTGTAACTACCTCGATAATTAAAGTTTGGACTTAAACGAGGAAAAAGACTAATGCTTCACCTAAAATGAAAATAACAGCATTTGAATCTCTCATGACTGAAGTCACGAGAGGTTTAAACTTGATTGCCAATCTATATTGGTATTTTTAAAAAGTAAATTAATTTCAAGATACCATTGACATTGAGAATGAGATTCATTATCATAAAGGTAATTGAGAATCCATATCAGTTAAATGATTAGGCGGATGAATGAATTTCATAATTGCCAAAACTAGCAACATCGATACAGTATGTAGTTAAGAACGGTTTAACGCAACTATATGTTGTACCGGTGTTGCACTAAACCGGTATTATGAAATTCATTAGGATGATAAAAATAAACGATCCGATTGCTTAATAAGAATGCGAAATCCATAGTACTCATACATACAATAGCTGAAAATGGATATCAGACTACTTAGCGTTATGACTGGTATACAAGCCGCGGCTATCAGCAGTAGCTGGAATACTTCCCTTAGATGGATAGAATTAAGACGAGAAACAATCGAAATTTTCACAGAAGCAGGGCCACCATTCGTTATTTTCGAGCATGAGATAAAGAAACGTCACCCGAACATACCTAATATGAGGAGGAAAAAAGATGTACATTGTTACAAACACAACGAAAATTAAAAAAGATGAAGGATATAAATTAATCAATCGTTTTGATAAAGTAGGTAAAATTGAAAAGATGGAGGGGTTTTTAGGATTAGAAGTATTTTCTACAAAGAAACTGAAAGACTTTGATCAAGTTACCGTTGTTACCCGCTGGGAATCAGAGGATTATTTTTCAGCGTGGATGAAAAGTGATGCGTTTAAATGGGCCCATCAATATGATGGCGGAAAACCCGAGTATATTCTTTCTAATAAAGTATCCCATTATGAATTAGAAGTAACACGTAATCCGATCGTACCTGCTTAAAATAATTACGACAATGCTAGACCGAAGTCACGATCGTGGTATAAATAATTGCCTTTTAAATCAATACCCCAGATACAGGGAACCTCTGTCGGCGTCGCTTCTTACGATAAGCGAGTAAATGAAGGAAGCCACCTTTCGCAAGACTACGCTGCCAGAGGCAAACAACAACATCTGGGATTTTAGCCGTTATTTTGTTCTAGTTTTTTTAGTTATCTGATACTGATGATGCTCGGCATATTTAATAAAGCCTTTATGTAAATGATTTCTTTGCTAATGGATACAACGACTCCCATCTATAAGGATGTTTAAGCAGAGGACAGTTAAGTTACTTTGATCCCCTTCTACTTCACCTATGTCTGCCATATCATGCCTCTCCCAACACTTTCATTATCATTTAGTACGTGATGCAAGCCATATTTAATTTTGAAGTCCAGACGAATTCAAAAAGAAGCGATTTCGTGTGATCCATATATCCAAAAGTCCCATTTACTGCATCCGCTGATTAAAGGCCCGTTAAAACCTTAATGCACTCGATTTTAACTCCGAAGCACTTCCAATTCTAACCATAATAGGTCATAATGAAAGATAGAGTTTTTCAATTTTGGAGTGTACTATAATGAATTTCATAATACCAGTTTAGTGCAACACCGATACAACATACAGTTTCGTTGA
>DATGSG010000138.1:0-15989 GCA_035302925.1 Virgibacillus sp.
ATTCACGGATAAACTCAAGTAATGGAAACCTTTTAGCGATCTACTTCCTTCATCGCTCGGTCAATATCCCGTTTCATTTGTTTCTGCTTCAAATCTTCGCGTTTATCATATTGCTTCTTCCCTTTACCAAGACCGATTAAAACCTTAGCAAACCCATTTTTAATATAAATCTTTAACGGCACAAGTGTATATCCCTGTCTTTGTGTGAGCCCCAGCAACTTATCAATTTCTTTACGATGTAGCAAGAGTTTTCTTGTCCGCGTTGGATCATGGTTATGGCGGTTCCCTTGTTCATATGGCGCAATATGCAGATTAATCAAGACGACTTCTCCATGATTGATCCGAGCATGGGCATCTTTTAAATTAACGCGTCCTGCCCGAATCGATTTTATTTCCGTTCCTTGTAAAACCATACCTGCCTCATATGTTTCCTCAATAAAGTAATCATGTGAAGCTCTTCTATTTTGTGCGAGTGTTTTTCCATAGCCTTTTGCCATTCACGTTCCCCCTACGACTTGCATGAGCCTCTATTCTAGCAAATAAATCGTCATATTCCAATGAAAAACTACTCTTCACTGCACACATCACACTGACTTACAATCAATCAAGTGAAGTCAGTGTGATCCTGCTTTATTTTCTTCGGTGATTTGATCGCTTCTTTTTTTTCTTCTTTGGCCTTGCTTCTTGCTCATCTTTTACAAGTTCAAAATCGATTGCTTGCTCCTCAAGATTCACGTTGATGACTTTCACTTTAATTTCTTCACCAATCCGGTAAACAGACCCAGTTCGCTCCCCAATTAAAGCATAACTCCGTTCATCAAAGTGATAATAGTCGTCTGTCATATAACTCACGTGAATAAGTCCTTCCACGGTGTTTTCCAACTCAACAAATAGACCAAAATTAGTTACGGAGCTAATCGCTCCCACAAATTCCTCGCCAATTCTCTCCTGCATGTACTCAGCTTTCTTCAAGTCATCGACTTCACGTTCTGCATCTACTGCAGCACGTTCCATTTCAGATGTATGGCGTGCAATCTCAGGTAATTTCTCTTTCCATTGATCAAGTGTCTCTTGATTCAGATCCTGATCGACTAAATACGTTCGAAGTAAACGATGGACAATCAAATCTGGATATCTTCGTATGGGTGATGTGAAATGCGTATAAAACTCTGTTGCTAAACCAAAATGTCCAATACTATGGGGATCATATTTTGCTTGCTTCATTGAACGTAACATTAGTTTAGATACAATCATCTCTTCTTTTTCACCTTTTACTTTATCTAAAACATGCTGCAATGCTTGTGGATGAACTTCATTGGCGGTTCCCTTAACCTTGTGGCCAAGACCTGCAAGAAATTCAAAGAAATGTTGCAGTTTACCTTCATCTGGATCTTCGTGAATTCGATGGATAAATGGTACATCCATCCAATGAATATGCTCGGCGACTGTTTCATTCGCAGCTAACATGAACTCTTCAATTAGCTTTTCACCAACGGAACGTTCACGAATAACAATATCCTCGGCTTTGCCGTCAGCATCAACAAGAACTTGCGCTTCTTTAAAATCAAAATCAATTGCTCCGCGTTTCATCCGTTTGCTCCGCAATATGGCTGCCAATTGTTCCATCTGTTCAAACATTGGAACAAGTGAGGCATATTTTTCACGAAGTTCAACATCTTGATGGACGAGGATATCATTTACATCCGCGTATGTCATCCGTTCCTTCGATTGGATCACACATTCGAAAATCTCATGATGAACCACTTTACCTTCTCCATCAATTTCCATCTCACAACCAAGTGCCAGCCTGTCCACATGAGGATTTAACGAACAAATCCCATTTGATAATCGGTGAGGAATCATAGGAATGACGCGGTCCACAAGATAGACACTTGTCCCCCGCTCCAACGCTTCTTCATCCATTGGTGAGTCAGCTGTCGCATAATAACTGACATCGGCAATATATACGCCAAGTTGAACATTCCCATTCTCCAATTTATTTACGGCAATCGCATCATCCAGATCTTTCGCATCTGCGCCATCCATTGTGATGACGACCTTATCCCGTAAATCGCGCCGTCCGACCAAATCTTCTTCTTGAATAGATGCTGGTGCATTAGCAGCCTGCTCCAACACTTCTTCTGGAAAATCTGTTTTGAGTCCATTTTTATGAATAATGGAAATGATATCGATCCCTGGATCATTTTTATGACCAAGAATCTTTGTAATCGCTCCTTCAGCACTTTTTCTTTCCTCAGGATATTTCGTTATTTCAGCAATGACCTTATGACCAGTTACGGCCCCATTTGTCATTCCCTTAGGTATAAATATATCATTCGGAATTCGTTTATCATCGGCAATAACAAAGCCAAATGAATGGTTGTCCTCAAACGTACCGACGATTTGATGAATGGACCGTTCTAAAATACGAATAACGACACCCTCAGGTCGAGAGTCATCTCCGTTCTTCTGTTCTAATCGCACCAAGACCTTATCCCGGTTCATAGCAGATGCTAAATCATTTGCATGAATATACACATCTGTTTGATCTTCATCATCCGGAATTAAAAAAGCAAACCCCTTCTTATGCATCTGGACACTTCCACGAACTAAGTTCATTTTTTCCGGCAGACCAAATCGGTCTTTTCTCGTTCGAACAAGCTCTCCTGAAGCTTCAAGATCATTTAAGGATTTAATTAACCCTTTAAAATCGGCGGAATGATCAATACCAAGTACATCTTGAATTTCTTCAACCGATAATGGCCTTGTCACATTTTCTTTAAAATAACTTCTCATCTTATCAATAATTGATTCACTCATTTGATCACCTTCCCTCATTACCAATTCCCTATTTTCAAATACTAAATCATTCTTGCCAGTCAAGCGACTGTAAAAAGTCATAAATATCTTCATGTAATTGGTCTTTTTCTTTACCTAGTGTGATAACATGTCCCGAGTCTTCATACCAATTGAGCTGTTTTTGATCAGCTTCAACATGTTCATGAATATAAGGGGCACTATCAATATTAATGATTTGATCGAGCCGTGCTTGAACGACCATTGTCGGTGTATAAATCGTATCGACATTATCTTTTACATCATTAATAAAGTTCCCTATTTCCTGAAACATATTTACCGAATCATCTACAAGTTCACTCACTTCTTGTTCAATCGTTTGAGAATCCTTTTGTTCCAACTGCTTATATTCCTTCGCAAATCCTTTATAAGCCGTGGTCAGTCGTTCTTCATTGTCAAAGAAGATCGGTGTACACATGGGAATGACCGCTTTGATTGGTTCCGAATAAGCAAGTTTTAATCCTAATGCTCCCCCTAGTGACAGTCCAGCTACAGCAATTTCCTCATAGCCAAGATCACGTAAATGTTGAAATGCTTGTTGCACATCTTCCCACCATTCATCAGGGTTTGTTTTTAATAATTCCTCTGGTGGTAAGCCATGTCCCCGATAAATCGGCGCATGACTTGTATATCCCTTTTTTTGTAGAAAGCGTCCTAACATACGAACATCTGCTGAGTGTCCTGTAAATCCATGCAACAACAAGACTGCACGTGGACCCGCTTCAAATGTGAAAGGTTTAGGTTGAATAATTTTCAATGATTGTACAACTCCTTTGTTGACGATGATGATAAAAATAACCCCTATCACATAATGTAATAAGGGTTACCTTTTATTATACAAGGTATGCACTTACGAAAGTTAATACAAAAAATAATACACCCGTTACAATTGTTCCCCGGTGAAGAACTAAATCCAATCCACGGGCTTTTTGTTTGCCAAACAATTGCTCTGCACCACCTGAGATGGCTCCTGAAAGACCTTCACTCTTACCTGACTGTAATAGTATTAATGTTATCATAACGACAGAATTAATGACTAATAAAACAGTAATAACTGAACTCATATAACCATGGCACCTCCAGTGATCGCAAATTACCTATTCTCTATTTTACCTAATGTTGATTTAGATAGCAAGTCTAATGAATGATCTTCATAATTGCCAAAATTAGCAACATCACTACAGGTGTGGCACTAAACCAGTATTATGAAATTCATTAAATATGTTAAGATGGCAAGTAAGCTTAAAATCTATTCGTAAAGGAGATAGATCATGAAAACAGAATCATGGATGACCATGTCAGATGGAGTCGATGTGTATGTTAATAAATGGGAACCAGACAATAAGAAACCACAAGCCATCGTGCAATTATCACATGGAATGGTTGAACATATTGGACGATATGATGAGTTTGCTACGTATTTAATGAATCAGCGAATAATCGTCTATGGGAATGATCACCGAGGTCATGGAAAAACTGGCGAAAACCAAGGACAACTTGGTTATTTAGCAGATCAAGATGGATTCAACCGAACGACAGAGGACTTATACGAGATATCCAAACAGATTAAATCTGAACATCCTCATCTTCCTTTATTTTTATTTAGTCATAGTATGGGTTCATTTTTAGCCCGCAAATATATTCAAACATATAGTACTGCGATTAATGGGGTTATTTTTAGTGGAACAGGATATTTTGACCCGCTTACAACGCAAACAGCCAAAGGAATTTCCCGTCTATTACCAGCAAGAGATCAATCCAAATTCATGAATTTCCTTGCTTTTGGTTCGTATAATAAGCGCATTACGAATCAAATAACACCATTTGATTGGTTAACACGGGATCAAGCCGCTGTAGAAAAGTATATGGCAGATCCTCATACTGGTTATATTCCTACCGCTAGATTTTTCTATGACTTAATGGATGGGTTAGGTGATATTCATAGTCGAAAGAAAAACCAGGCCATTCGCCCTGACTTACCCATGTTCTTCATTAGTGGGGACGCCGATCCAGTCGGTCATTATGCGAAAGGAATTTGGAAAACAGCTCACCATTATGATCGGCTTGGCATCGAAAACATTAAAGTCATGCTTTTTGCAGACGGAAGACATGAATTATTAAGTGAACTCAATAAAAAGGAAGTATTTGAGGTGATTCTCGACTGGATTAACCGTTTTATTTAAGGAAGAATCCTGTGTAAAATAACCCATTCTAATATGAAAGCACTATCATTTAATTTATCTACAAAAACAGCTGATATTGCTTGATCTATCTAGGCAGTACAGTCTAAAATAGATAGGATAGATTAACTTGAAGGGTTGGACTTTATTTATGACAAATATTACAGGTATTGCCGCTTCAACAGGAATTGCAATTGCTAAAGCATATCAACTTGCTTCTCCTGATCTTTCGTTCAAAAAGACAACGATTGATCATCCTCCAGAGGAAATTAAACGGTTAGAGGATGCGTTAACAGTATCTATACAAGAATTAGAAAAAATCAAGCAACATACGGAAAAAACGATTGACAAGGAACATGCCGAAATCTTTTCTGCACATATCCTCGTTTTAAGTGATCCGGAGTTAGTCAATCCGATGAAAGATAAAATCTCAACAGATCATGTTAATGCGGAATCAGCCTTGGATGAAACGGCTTCTATGTTTATTGACATGTTTAAAAATATGGATAATGAATATATGCGTGAACGGGCAGCTGATATAGAAGATGTGACGGCAAGAGTCATGTCTCATCTATTAGGCGTTACCATTCCAGATCCCGCCTTAATTGATGAACAAGTCATTGTCATCGCAGATGATTTAACACCATCAGATACCGCACAATTAAATCGTGAATTTGTGAAGGGATTCGCAACGAATATCGGTGGACGTACATCACATTCAGCCATTATGGCACGCTCACTAGAAATTCCAGCTGTAGTTGGTACAAGGGATGTTACACAACAAATCAAACAGAATGATTTGATCATTGTTGATGGAATGGAAGGGATTGTCATTCACAATCCGACAGAAGAAGTATTGCAAACGTATAAAGAGAAACAAGCAACATTTGCGAAACAAAAAGAAGTATGGGCTCAACTAAAAGATGAACCAACTTTTACAAAAGATGGGGAACAAGTTGAGTTAGCCGGAAACATCGGAACACCTGAAGATGTTGCAGGACTCCTAGAAAATGGTGGTGAAGGGGTCGGGCTATACCGTACAGAGTTCCTCTACATGGATAAGAAAGAATTACCTACGGAAGACGAGCAATACGAAGCCTATAAGTCAGTATTGCAACAAATGGGTGATAAACCTGTTGTTGTACGAACCTTAGATATTGGCGGCGATAAAGAATTAAGTTATCTTGAACTTCCGAAAGAATTAAATCCGTTCTTAGGAGTACGTGCGATCCGCTTTTGTTTGGAAAATGAAGATGTGTTCCGTCCACAACTTCGCGCCTTGCTAAGAGCAAGTGTTCACGGTAATTTGAAGATCATGTTCCCAATGATCGCTACGTTGGAAGAGTTTCGACAAGCGAAAGCGATCTTAGTCGATGAAAAAGAAGCACTCATCAATGAGGGGATTGACGTTTCTGATCAAATTGAGGTTGGGATCATGGTTGAAATTCCTTCTACAGCAGTTATTGCTAAACAATTTGCTAAGGAAGTCGATTTCTTTAGTATTGGAACAAATGACCTCATTCAATACACAATGGCAGCAGACCGGATGAATGAGCATGTGTCATACTTGTATCAACCGTATCATCCTGCCATTCTAAACTTGGTCAATATGGTTATCGAAGCAGCCCATGCCGAAGGAAAATGGACAGGCATGTGTGGAGAAATGGCGGGTGATCCATTAGCTGTACCGATTCTTCTCGGACTTGGCCTTGATGAGTTTAGCATGAGTGCATCATCCATTTTACCTGCACGCACACAAATCCTTGGCTTATCGAAAGATAAATTAGCTACCTATAAAGATGAGATATTAGCTATGAGCTCTGCTGATGAAGTACTTGATTTTGTAAAAGAAATTACCGGTGAATAGACAAAACAACGCTTGGATTCTTCCAGGCGTTGTTTTTTTATAAGTAAATTAGGTGCGAATAATTTCTAATTTATCTTCGATCGGGGTCCTCCCCTTCGTTTTAGCAATCGTTTTCGGGTAACCAATTTGCATAACAGCCGCAATCTTGATTTCTTCGCTATTTAATCCGATTTCACGAGCAAACGCTGGATCATGCATATAAGGGGTAATTGTCCACAACATCCCTACACCATATGCCCAACCTGCTAATTGTATATTTTGGATGAAAGCACTAACCGCTGCATACTCCTCTTCTTGTCGAACTGGATCCGCCTCTTTATCAAAATAAATCAGGGCATGATGGGGAATCACACTTAAAAAATCTGTCATCGAGTCGATCATTTTTAGCGTCTTTGGTTTCTGATCTTTTTTTATAAACCCGATGCGTTGATAGCTCCGAATTATAGCTTGTATAAAGCCTGTTTTCCCTTTCTCTTGAAACAACTTAATCTTCCATGGTTCCTTCATATAATGTGTTGGCGCCCAAGAACCGTATGTAAATATCTCATGAATGATCTCATCTGCTACTTCTTCCTTTTTAAACGTATGTACAGATCTTCTCTCTTTAATTGCCCGCAATACATCGATATTTATCACCCCTTTTGCAATCCTTTACCATCTCTTAGTATCTTACATCATTCACAGAATGGAGCAAATCTCTTTACGTTTAAAATGGTGCTATTTATGCTAAACTATAGAACAGAAAGGATTGTGATTATATGAACAAACTTACTGATAATGTAGCGATTATTACAGGTGGCGCTAGTGGAATTGGAAAAGGCATCGCCCAGGCTTTTATTAAAGAAGGGGCTAAAGTGGCTATTGTCGATCTTGATGAAGTCGCTGGACAAGAAACAGTGAAAGAATTAAATGAACAGACAGATCAAGCGTTATTCATTCAAGCGAATCTTGCTGAACATGAAAAGTTACCGTCTGTGGTTGATCGCGTTATTGACAAATATGGACAACTCGATATTTTAGTGAATAATGCTCATGCTTCAAGAAACAAGCTTTTTGAAGAAACGACAATGGATGATTTGGATTTATCATTTGGTACTGGATTTTACCCAACCTTCCTCCTAATGCAAGCGGCATTACCATACCTCAAAGAATCAAAAGGGAATATCATTAACTTCGCATCTGGGGCTGGTATTAACGGTAATATTAACCATACTTCCTATGCAGCGGCAAAAGAAGCCATTCGGGCCATCTCAAGAGTAGCAGCGAGAGAATTTGGACCTTTTGGGGTCAATGTCAATTTAATTTCACCGATTGCGAATTCACCTGGCATACAAGATTGGGCAGTAGAACAGCCTGAACATTATCAAGCAATGCTTGATAATATTCCTATGGGTAGACTCGGAGAATTGGAAGAAGATATTGGTGCAGTCGCTATCTTTTTAGCAAGTGCTGATTCTGACTACATTACCGGGCAAACGATCATGGTGGATGGTGGAGCGACAATGCTCCGCTAATGGCTACAGCATACAAAAAGGAGGAGCAAATCGATCTGCTCCTCCTTTCCTATTTACAAAATGAAATTCAGTAAAACATTTATTTTTTTAAGTTATAAAAGGCGTCTGCACCTGCATAAACACCCATTCCAGCTAGTTCATCTTCGATTCTCATAAGCTGGTTGTATTTTGCAACCCGGTCGGTACGTGATGGTGCACCTGTTTTAATTTGACCGGCATTCGTTGCTACGGCAATATCAGCAATTGTGGCATCTTCTGTTTCACCAGATCTGTGTGATATGACACTTGTAAAGCCTGCACGTGTTGCCATTTCAATCGCTTCAAACGTTTCTGTTAACGTTCCAATTTGATTCACTTTAATCAGAATGGAGTTACTAATACCTTCTTCAATCCCTTTGGCAAGCTTCTCCGTATTCGTTACAAATAAATCATCTCCAACAATTTGGATGCGATCACCTAAACGGTCGGTAAGTAATTTAGTACCTTCCCAGTCATTTTGATCCAAGCCATCTTCAATTGAAATAATTGGATATTTATCGACCATTTGTTCATACCAATCAACCATTTCAGCGGCTGTACGAACAACACCTTCACCAGCTAGATTGTATTTCCCATCTTCATAGAATTCTGATGAAGCAACATCCATCGCCAATTGAATATCTTCTCCAGCAGAATAGCCTGCTGCTTCAATCGCTTCAATAATGGTTTGTAAAGCTTCTTCATTGGACGATAAATCAGGGGCAAACCCACCTTCATCACCGACTGCTGTATTTAGGCCTTTCGATTTCAAGACACTTTCTAATTTATGAAATATTTCAGCCCCCATACGGACTGCCTCTCTAATTGATGTGGCAGAAACAGGGATA
The DNA here is from genome assembly GCA_035302925.1 of Virgibacillus sp. Classification (GTDB taxonomy): domain Bacteria; phylum Bacillota; class Bacilli; order Bacillales; family Amphibacillaceae; genus CALAMD01. The sequence goes on from DATGSG010000138.1 coordinate 9,284, forward strand.
ATCATGAATTCCTGGATATCTACGTTATTGTCTGCATGGTCTCCACCATTTAAAATATTCATCATTGGTGTTGGTAATGTATTTGCATTGAATCCACCTAAATAATTATATAAAGGAAGATCAAGTTGAATGGAAGCAGCGTGAGCAACTGCCATCGATACACCTAGAATCGCATTCGCTCCTAAATGAGCCTTATTCTTTGTTCCATCTAATTCAATCATTAAGCGGTCAATAACATTCTGACGTGTAACATCCATGCCAATCACTTCAGGCGCAATAATGTCATTCACATTGGCAACAGCTTTTAAAACACCTTTTCCTGCATAACGATCTTCATCACCATCACGTAATTCAACAGCTTCATGTTCACCTGTTGATGCTCCACTTGGAACTAATGTCGAACCAAATGCACCTGACTCCGTAATAACTTCAACCTCTATTGTTGGATTTCCACGCGAATCTAAAACCTCACGTGCATAAACATCTGTAATATATGGCATTCAAATCTCTCCCTTATTTTTTAATTAATGAACGTCCCGTCATTTTAGCGGGTTGATCGACATCTAATAAATCAAGTAATGTAGGCGATAAGTCTGCTAACACACCGCCATCACGTAACTCAACACCTGGTTTTGTTACAATAACAGGCACTGGATTTGTCGTATGTGTTGTCATTGGATTCCCATCAAGGGTGCTGACCTCATCAGAGTTTCCATGATCAGCTGTAATAATAGCCTGACCACCGAGCTCTATTATTTTATCAACAATCTTCCCTAAACACTCATCGACAGCTTCAATCGCCGCAATCGTTGGTAATAACTTACCTGAATGACCGACCATATCTGGATTAGCGAAGTTGAGAATAATTGCATTCTGTTCTCCTTTATCCAGTTCAGTTAAGAGTGCATCTGTCAGTTCATAAGCACTCATTTCTGGTTGTAAATCATACGTAGCTACACTCGGCGAATCAATTAAGATACGTTTTTCACCTGGAAACTCGTCCTTACGCCCACCACTCATAAAATAAGTGACATGTGGGAATTTTTCAGTCTCAGCGATTCGCAATTGATTCAATTCATGATTAGCTAATACTTCACCAACTGTTTGATCTAGATCTTGTGGCTTAAATGCAACATCACCAACAATCTGATCACTATACTGTGTGAACATGACAAACTGGAGATCCTTCGGTGCGGTTAATCCTCGATCAAATGCTGCAAAGCTAGATCCAGTAAAAGCTTGGGAAAGTTGATTTGCCCGGTCTGGACGGAAATTATAAAATATAATTGAATCTTCATCTTCAACTTTACCAACAGGATCCCCATCTTCATCAAGGATCACAACAGGTTCGACAAACTCATCGAAAATATCATTTGCATAGGACGCAGCAAGCGCGGTTTGTGGGTCTGGATAGCTCTTTCCTTCTCCATAGACGATCACATCATACGTTTTCTTCACACGCTCCCAGCGCTGATCACGATCCATCGCATAATAACGACCTGACACCGTTGCAATTTTCCCGACACCTAATTCCTTCATCTTGTTCTCAGTCTGTTGAATATATTGCTCTGCTGATTTCTGGCCAACATCCCGACCATCTAAGAAAGCATGTACATAAACTTCCTTCAGTTCCATTCGCTTTGCTAATTCTAATAAAGCGAATAGATGGTTAATATGGCTATGGACACCACCATCAGACAATAATCCATAAAGATGTAATGCTTTATGATGATCTTTTGCATGTTGCATCGTTATGGTAAATGTCTCATTATCAAAAAAGTCACCAAGCTTGATCGACTTATTGATCCGCGTTAAACTTTGATAAACAACACGGCCGGCACCAATATTTAAATGGCCTACTTCAGAGTTTCCCATCTGTCCTTCAGGCAGTCCGACTGCCTCACCACTTGCTGTCAATTCTTGATGCGCATATGTTTCCCAGTAGCGATCAAAATTGGGCTTCTTCGCTTGTTTAACAGCATTCCCCATTACTTCATCACGACAACCAAACCCATCTAAGATGATCAGCGCAGCTAAATTATCCTTAGTCATTGCTGACGCCTGCCTCCACAAGTTGTACGAAGGATTCAGCTTCTAAGCTAGCACCACCAACTAATGCACCATCAATATCTGTTGTTGCAAGTAATTCGTTAATATTAGCTGGCTTTACACTACCTCCATATTGAATGATTAGTTTTGCGGCTACTTCGCTCGACACAACTTCTTTAACGACTTGACGAATATGCTGGCATACTTCATTTGCGTCTTCATTAGAAGCTGTTTTTCCAGTACCAATTGCCCAAACCGGTTCATACGCAATGATTGTGCTTGCTACTTGGTCTGGTGATAAACCGTCAATGGCTTCTTTCACTTGTGTTTCGATATGATTCTTTGTTTCATTTGCTTCACGTTGTTCAAGTGTCTCACCTACACAAATAATTGGAGTGAGCTGATGTTTAAATGCTGCTTGTGCTTTCTTATTTACCATCTCATTTGTTTCGTGAAAATATTCACGACGTTCGGAATGACCGAGCACAACATGTGTCACGCCTATGTCTTGTAACATAACCGGACTTACTTCGCCCGTATAGGCTCCTTCTTCTGCTTCGTGCATATTTTGAGCACTGATTTTTACAGGGGACCCTTTTGCTTTTTCAACGAGCGATGCTAAAAACGGATACGGAGCACAGACAATTGCCTCCACTCCATCATCATGTGGTACTTTAGCAACAGCTTCCTCTATAAATTGTTCCGCTTCAGCCAATGTTTTATGCATTTTCCAATTTCCTGCAATTACTTTCTTTCGCATCATAACACCTCTCCTATATTATTTATCATCTAGTGCTTTTAGACCAGGGAGTTCTTTGCCTTCCATAAACTCTAGTGAAGCCCCTCCACCGGTTGAAATATGATCCATTTCTTCTGCAAAACCAAATTGTTCTACAGCTGCAGCAGAGTCACCGCCACCAATAATAGAATATCCTTCTGTATGGGCTAATGCTTTCGCAACATCTTTCGTTCCACCTGCAAAGGCATTGAATTCAAAGACCCCCATCGGTCCGTTCCAAATGATCAACTCAGATTCAGCAATGACTCCCGCATAAAGTTCACGTGTCTTCGGCCCAATATCAAGACCTTCCCAGTCTGCGGGGATCTTATCCGCATCAACAATTTTCGTATTGGCATCTTTAGCGAATTCATCTGCCACAATAGTATCAATTGGTGTAATAAAGTGAACTCCTTTATCTTCCGCCTTTTGCATAAATGTTTTTGCTAAATCAAGCTTATCTTCTTCAACTAAGGATTTTCCAATTTCATATCCTTTTGCCTTCAGAAATGTATAAGCGAGTCCACCACCAATGATTAAATGATCTACTTTATCAAGTAAATGATCAATCACATTGATTTTATCCTTCACCTTTGCACCACCGATAATGGCAGTGAAAGGACGCTTTGGATCTTCCAATGCTTTACCAAGTACATCAATTTCCTTTTCCATCAGGAAGCCGGCAACTGCTGGCAATTTCAAGGCAACACCTGTTGTTGAAGCATGTGCACGATGTGCAGCTCCAAAGGCATCATTGACATAATAGTCTGCCAGTAAAGCAAAGGATTCTGCCAATTTCGGGTCATTCGCTTCTTCACCAGGGTGGAAGCGCACATTTTCAATGAGTAAAATATCACCTTCCGCCATCTTTGTAATGGCTTTATCCACTTCTGCCCCATGAACTTCATCCGTTTTTAATACTTCTTTTCCGATGAGATCACTTAATCGTTTGGCTACGGGATCAAGTCGTAATTCTTCTACGACTTTACCTTTTGGTCGCCCAAGATGGCTTGCCAGAATAATAATCGCACCTTGTTCAGACAGATACGAAATGGTCGGTAATGCCGCTTTTATTCTTGTGTCATCTGTGACCTTACCATCATGCATCGGCACGTTAAAATCTACGCGACAAAACACTTTCTTTCCCTTTACATCAATGTCATGAAGTGTTTTTTTATTCATGTTAACCATTCCACCTTCTTTGACTATATAATATGTACTTTATTTAGTATAATCGTTTTAGGAAAAAAATCCTATTGTTACCATTCTCAAACAAACTGTCCTCTTTTATAGAAAAAGGGAAGGAATTGATATCCTTCCCCCCACTCACCTTATACTTATAGTCCTTGTTTCTTCATAAATGCAGCCATATCTACACAACGTGCTGAATAAGCCATTTCATTATCGTACCAAGAAATTACTTTAACCATATTATCTTCCATCGTCATAGTAGATAGTCCATCAATGATTGATGAATGAACATTTCCTACAATATCTGTAGAAACGAGTGGTTCTTCACTATACTCGAGAATATTCTTCATATTTCCTTCAGCCGCTTCTTTAAAGGCCTTATTTACTTCTTCGATCGTTACTTTCTGATCGAGTTCCGCAACTAAGTCAACAACTGAACCATTTGGTGTTGGTACGCGAACTGCCATCCCGTTCAATTTACCATCAAGTTCTGGCATTACTTTACCAACTGCTGCTGCTGCTCCAGTTGATGTTGGAATCATATTCTCTGCTGCTGCACGTGCACGACGGTAATCACTATGTGGTGAATCTAAAATATTTTGATCATTTGTATACGAATGAATGGTTGTCATTAAACCATAGTTAATACCAAAGTTGTCATGAAGCACTTTAGCAAGTGGTGCTAAACAGTTTGTTGTACATGATGCATTTGATACAACATGATGATTATCAGCTTCATATTTTTCTTCGTTCACACCTAAAACAAGCATGAGATCATCGTCTTTAGATGGTGCTGAAATGATTACTTTTTTCGCACCTCCATCAATATGTTTCTGAGCATCCGCACGTTTTGTAAAGATTCCTGTAGATTCAATGACGATTTCTGCACCGACATCGCCCCAAGGCAAGTCTGCTGGATCACGTTCAGAGAATACTTTAACTTCTTTTCCGTCAATGACGATATTCGAACCATTTACGGATATCTCTTGTTCCAATTTCCCATGGACAGAATCATATTTTAATAAATGAGCTAACATATTTGCATCTGTTAAATCATTTACCGCTACGACCTCAACCTCGTCATTTTTCAATGTCTCACGAAGTACATTTCGTCCAATGCGTCCAAATCCATTAATACCAATTTTTACTGTCATTATAAATTCCTCCTATTAATATCTCTGTGCTGTAAAATATGCAATATGCTCTCTTCGAACCTTATTCATTTTCTAAGATTTGTTGAGCTGCTGCCTCATCTGTAATTAATAAATTACTTTTCCCTTGTTTAAAATAGGATGTAATTGCTTTTGCTTTTGACTTCCCACCAGCAATTGTAATAACCTGCTTAGATGGATGAAGATCTTCGATTTGAATACCCAGCGTTCGTACATTGTGTACGAGCTGGCCATGCTGATCAAAGTAGTAGCCAAAAGCTTCACTCACCGCTTGTTGATCAATGAGTTTTTGAATCGTTCCAGTCGATGTCTTCCGACGTTTCGCCATCGTCAAGGCATCACCAATCCCATGTAGAATGACATCGGAGCTTTTAATGAGCGCTAACGTTTGAATAATCGATGGCTCATTAATCATCGTCTTATACGATGATTCACTGAGTGGTTCGGGTACATAAAGCAAACGGTAATCGCCTTTCGCTTGTTCGGCCATTTTCGCAACAATCGAATTGGCTTCGTTTTCGACCTTCTCCCCAATTCCTCCTCGCGCAGGCACAAATATGCACTGTCCTTGTTTATCAAGAGGAACCATGGCATCAGCAACTGCTGACATAGTTGTTCCACCGGTTACAGCAATTGTACAGTCTGAATGGATGGTGTTTTTAAGATAGGACACACATTGTCTGCCCATTTCTTGCTTCACCCAATTAAATTCATCACTATTACCTGTAACAACAATGACTCGTTCTACTCCTAGCTTTTCCTTCATTTGCTTTTCTAAAACATTTAATCCCATTACTTCTCTCATAAATGAAGCCAGTTCCTCAACGACTACGTTTCCCTCATTCGTAATATACATTCCTTTTGAGGTAACATTTACAAGCCCTTGACCTTGTAAAAAAACAACTTCACTGCGTACGATACGTTCTGTGAAAGCCGTATTTTCCGCAAGACCTCTTCGACCGATTGGTTGAAAAAGCTTGATACTATGCAGTACTGCGTAGCGTTGTTGCATGGCATCTAATAAATTCGGGTACAACTTCTTCTGTAAATCGATCAAGTTTTTCATAGGAAACTCCCTTTGCCTGGATCATAATTGTCCCGCATAGCGATAATGCGACCCACTTGACCCAAAAAAATATAAAACCTTCTCCATCTACTATTTAAGTATACCAAAATAGATCTTTAATTCAATAAAAAGGTTTCATGTACGTATCTTCAGTATCTCATAACAACCATACTTTGTATAGGCTTATTTAGTTCGTTTGGAGCTGAACTTCAGCGGTAGCTGCACCTTCTTTAACTCTTTGGAGCCGATCTTCAGCGGAAGCTCAACCTTCTTTAGCTCTTTGGAGCCAAACTTCAGCGGTAGCTCAATCTTCTTTAGCTATTTGGAGCGAAACTTCAGCGCAGACGGCTTATTTATCGTTTGAAAGGAAGCGATCACCTCTGATCGCTAGGCTGTATATTCTTTTAAAGCGGCCTCCAATTTCTCATAACTCATTTCTTCACAATTGAT
>DATGSG010000139.1:0-12812 GCA_035302925.1 Virgibacillus sp.
CCAAGTCCGCATTCAAGATGAGGTATTTAAGGTTGGTATTGGGCGTACAAAGAAAGAAGCGGAACAACGAGCTGCGAAACATGCATTGGATTCATATAATCAGTAAAGAATGATAGATTAATGAAATTCATTAGGATGAATGAATTTCATAATTGCCAAAATCAGCAACATCGATACGGCATGTAGTTAAGAATGGTTCAACGAAACTATATGTTGTATCGGTGTTGCACTAAACCGGTATTATGAAATTCATTAGGATAATAGAAGAAGCAGGTTGTGATTCACGATGTGATGTGACAACCTGCTTCTTATTAGAAAGAGACAATCTTATTTTCTAATCTTCTTTAATTCAGAAATAAAAGCCTGTGTTTCCATCGGGCTTAATTTACCCGTTTTAATGACCATATCATACAACGATTTTAGATCATTGTATTTATTCAAGTCATAGTCATTAGGATCGAAAAGGCCGTGATTTGCAACATCTAGTTGTTTGGTTAGTTCCCCTAAAATAAATTCCATATTTGCTGTTGACGCTTTATGTAAGTCCATTTTATCACCTCTCTAAATAGTATAGTGAAGAGAAGGTGTAGAAACAACCCCATGTAGATATAAATAAGAGCGTTCTTCTCTTGTATTCCTATTTATGCTAAAATCATGCTAAGAGTATTGGTGTTCGGTTTATTTATCAAAGATACTGAGTTCATGGTAAAAGGTTAATGCATTTCATAATCCTTATTTATAGCTATAGCACTCATCATGTAGTTGTAGTGATTCGTTTACAACTACCTATCGAAGTAACTTCGCTTGTTAGGGTAATTATGAAATCCATTCAGGTAACTCACTTTATTAGGAGAATGCATATGTACTTAAAAAGATTAGAAAGTGTAGGATTTAAATCCTTTGCAGATCGAATTAACATTAGCTTTGTTCCGGGTGTGACGGCCATTGTTGGTCCTAACGGAAGTGGGAAAAGCAATATTACCGATGCAATTCGTTGGGTACTTGGTGAGCAATCGGTTAAGTCGCTACGTGGATCTAAAATGGAAGATATTATCTTCCAAGGTAGTGATACAAGACGCCCCTTAAACTTCGCCGAGGTCGTTCTTGTATTGGATAATAGTGAGCAAACCTTATCACTGGATTATGATGAAGTTAGTATTACGAGACGTGTTTATCGGTCCGGAGATAGTGAGTTTTATATAAACAAACAAGCTTGCCGTTTAAAAGATATTATTGATTTATTTATGGATTCGGGATTAGGTAAAGAAGCTTTTTCCATTATTAGTCAAGGGAAAGTGGAGGAAGTATTAAGTTCAAAAGCTGAAGAACGCAGAACGATCTTTGAAGAAGCAGCAGGCGTTTTAAAATATAAGCAACGAAAAGGAAAAGCGGAGCATAAACTGACGGAAACAAAAGATAATCTTAGTCGAATTGATGATATTGTTTATGAGATTGAACAACAAATTGAACCGCTCTCCGAACAAGCGGCAATTGCAACAACCTATGTGGAGAAAAAAGAACAATTAAAACAATTTGAAATCTCTTATTTGATTGCGGAAATTGAGCAACTTCACGGTAGATGGACGCAAATACTCGCTTCATTAGAGAAAGAAAATCAAAATGAGCTTGAACTCAAAACAACGATTCAAGTGAAAGAAGCACAAATAGAAAACCGGCGCGATGAGGTTGCTGAATTAGATACGTTGGTTGAGACATTACAAAGGAATTTATTGAAAAACACTCAACAACTCGAACAACTTGATGGTAGAAAACAAGTATTACATGAACGTACAAAGCATTTTTCGGAAAATAAGCAAAAACTAGAGGAACAAGCGAAAGATGCTGACCTACAACGAACACAATTAGCCGGATCTCTCACAAAAGAAACGGAACAACTCCAATCTTTACAACATAGTCGGCGAGAAACGAAAGTACGTATTGAAGAACTGGAAGAAAAACTACGGACAGATAAAGCAGATATTTTGGAACAAATAGAAGATGATAAGGCAGACTATATTGAATACTTAAATAAACAAGCAGCTAATCGGAATGAACAACAGTCGATTAATCAACAATTAAAACAATTAGCCTTGAAAAACACAGCAGAATTCAAGCAGTATTCGGAATTGAAACAGTTACAAAAAAAGGTAACAGATAAAAAGCAACGCGTTTTAAAAGATTATTCCTTACAAGAGACGATCATGACAGAAAAGGAAACAGAGGTTCGTGACTTAAAAGTCTCGTTAGTCGAGGAAAGAAACCAATTTAACTCGCTTCAAGAAAATCTCTATAAAGGGTTTGAAAAAATCGCGAAATTGAAATCAAGAAGAGATATGCTTGTCGAAATGAAGGAAGATTTTCAAGGTTTTTTTTACGGTGTTAAAACAATTTTGAAAGCAAGAGAGAAAAATGTACTACAAGGGATTCACGGAGCGGTCATTGAACTCATCGATGTTCCTAAACCATATGTCACAGCGATTGAAACAGCATTAGGCGGACAAGCACAACATGTTGTTGTAGATGATGACCAGCAAGCGCGGGCAGCGATTTCATGGTTAAAACAAACGAATAATGGCCGGGCAACATTTTTACCATTATCTTCTATTTCTGCACGCTATTTATCAGATGTATTTCGCACGAAAATTGAGGAACATGCCGGCTATGTAGGCATCGCTGCGAAACTTGTGAAGACTGATCCACATTATGAACATATTGTTCATCATTTGATGGGGAATATCATCATTGCTAAAACGTTGAAAGATGCTAATGAGATAGCTGTTATTGTGAATCGAAGAAGTCGAATTGTCACATTGGACGGTGATGTGGTCCATCCAGGAGGTTCCATATCTGGAGGGGCCAAACAAAAATCAAAATCTACGTTATTTTCGCGGGAAAAAGAGTTGGAAGAGATTACTTCACAAGTAGTAGATGATGAAGGCAAAGCGAAAGAATTGGAGCAACGAGTAAAAAAGCAAGAACAATATATCATCCAAATCGAAACAAAAATCAAAGCAAATGAAGAAGCCTTAGATCGTGAACAAGAAAAGTTCCAAAACCTCCAGACAACCGTAAGAAATAGCGAGATGGAGCTGAAATCATTAAACAATAGTATGTTATTGCATGATCAAAATAAACGGCAATATGAAGATGATGAAATCAGGTTAACCAAACGAGCGGAGGAGTTGAGAAGTGAATTAAGTTCACTTGAAAAACAGGTGGAAACCGTTCAAGAACAAATTAATGAACTGACCAAACAAGAGAAGGATTATACGAGTTACCGTGAGCAATTGCAAACGGATCTTCATCAATATCAAGTATCATTCGCCGAGCAAGACGAACGCGTGAAAAATCAACGTGAAAAAACAAACCGGATCCAAACCGAGCTTGATGAATGGATGGCCCAAGCTGAAACTTATCGCGCTGATTTAGCTGAATTATTGAGTTTGCAAGAAGTTGAAGAAAATGAAAGTGATTTGGCGGTACAAATTGAAGAGAAGCGAAGACAGATCGATCAACTAACTGAGCAAATTCAAGCGGAACGGAAGAAACGATTAGACGACACACAACTCATGCAGGATCAGGAGAGGGAATTAAAAGAAGAAAATAAAAAGCATCACTACATTATCCAACAAATACAACAAGCGGAAGTAAAGGCAGCCCGACTTGATGCTGATTTGGAAAATCGATTATTACATTTGCAGGAAGAGTATATGATGACTTTTGAACATGCCCAGCAAACATACGAAAAATCAATCAACATGGAAGAAACAAAAAAACAAGTTGCTGAATTAAAGCATACAATTACTGAGTTAGGCACGGTTAATTTAGGTTCAATCGATGAATATAAACGAATTTCGGATCGTTATGAATTTTTAACCGTACAAAGAGAAGATCTAGTTGAAGCGAAGGAAACATTATATTCGATCATCGCGAAAATGGATGAGATCATGAAAACACGTTTTGAGGAAACCTTTACACGAATAAAAGAAGAGTTTACGATCGTCTTTAAGGAATTATTTGATGGCGGCCATGCTGAATTAACATTGACCGATCCGCAAAACATTCTAGATACAGGGATTGAGATTATTGCACAACCACCTGGAAAGAAACTCCAGCATTTAGGGTTGCTTTCGGGAGGCGAACGGGCATTAACTGCCATTGCCTTACTCTTCTCCATTTTACGGGTAAGACCTGTACCCTTCTGTGTGCTTGATGAAGTAGAGGCAGCACTAGATGAGGCTAATGTTATCCGTTTCGCGGAATATGTCAAACAACATAGTGATGACACACAATTTATTGTTATCACACACCGAAAAGGTACAATGGAAGAGGCGGATGTATTGTATGGAATAACGATGCAGGAATCGGGTGTTTCACGACTTGTATCGGTGAAGTTAGAAGATACACAGGAACTCGTTAATTTATAAAAAGAATATGCATGTAGAAAGGGATTTAAGCAAATGAATTTTATGCAAAAATTAAAAAAACGCTTTATACAAGATGAAACAGAAGATGTCTCTACAAAATATCAAGAAGGAATGACAAAAACACGGCAATCATTTTCAAGTAAAATAAATGATTTAATTGCTCGCTATCGCACGGTAGATGAAGATTTCTTTGAAGAATTAGAAGAAGTCCTTATTTCAGCCGATGTTGGTGTCATGACGGTAATGGATTTAATCGATGAACTGAAAATAGAAGTAAAGCGGCAAAATATTAAAGACACGAAGCTTGTAAGAGATGTGATATCGGAGAAGTTAGTAGAAATTTATTATGGTGATGACCAAGAAGATATCGCGCAATTAAATATAAATGATGAAGGCCTCTCCATTATTTTAGTCGTCGGTGTTAATGGGGTTGGTAAAACGACTTCTATTGGAAAACTTGCTAACAAGCTAAAGAAAGAAGGAAAACACGTCGTATTAGCAGCAGGTGATACATTTCGTGCTGGAGCGATTGAACAGCTGGAAGAGTGGGGAAAACGGGCAGATGTAGATGTTATTAAACAAGAAGAAGGAAGTGATCCAGCTGCTGTTATATTTGACGGGATTAAAGCTGCACAGTCAAGAAATGCAGACGTATTAATTTGTGACACGGCAGGTCGGCTCCAGAATAAAGTGAATTTAATGAATGAATTAGCGAAGGTCAATCGAATTATTGAACGGGAGGTTCCAACCGCACCCCATGAGGTTTTACTTGTACTAGATGCAACGACTGGACAAAATGCATTGAATCAAGCTAAGACATTCTCTGAAGTTACTGATGTATCAGGAATTGTACTCACAAAGCTTGATGGTACGGCAAAAGGTGGGATTGTTTTAGCGATACGAAATGAATTAACAATACCCGTTAAATACGTAGGGCTTGGAGAGCAAGTAGATGATTTGCAGAAGTTTAATGCACATGCATTTGTTTATGGCTTGTTTGCTGATATGCTTGATGATGCGGAGTAACAAAGGGAATAGACTTGACATCGAAACTTATTATTCGCTACTATGAAATATAATCTTTTTTTACATAATGGGGGAGAAGCAATTGCTCGAAAAAACAATGCGCCTCAATTATTTATTTGATTTTTATCAAACTCTATTAACACCGAAGCAAAGAGAGTATATGAAAATGTATTATTTAGAAGATTTTTCATTAGTTGAGATAGCTGAACTTTCAAATGTGTCTAGGCAAGCAATTTATGATAATATTAAACGTACAGAATCCATACTAGAAACATATGAAGAAAATTTATTGTTATATGATAAATTTGAAAGGCGTGGAAAACTGTTGGAGCAATTAAAAGAAGTTGCTATCACTCCAAGTGATCGTCACGCATTTCAGCAACTTATGAAGCAACTAATAGAACTTGGTTAGGAGGGGACATTCTATGGCATTTGAAGGGTTAGCAGATCGATTACAAAATACCATTAAAAAAATTACCGGCAAAGGTAAAGTAAGTGAACAAGATGTGAAAGAGATGACACGTGAGGTTCGTCTTGCTCTACTCGAAGCCGATGTTAACTTTAAGGTTGTTAAAGATTTTATCAATCGAGTGAAAGAACGTGCGGTTGGACAGGAGGTTATGGAAAGTTTAACGCCTGGACAACAAGTGGTAAAGATTGTTCAAGATGAATTAACAAATCTCATGGGTGGCGAGCATAGTAAAATTGCTGTTGCCGATCGTTCACCGACTGTTATTATGATGGTTGGTCTCCAAGGGGCTGGGAAAACAACGACGACTGGGAAGCTTGCCAATCTATTAAGAAAAGAAAATAATCGTTCACCGATGCTTGTCGCATGTGATATTTATCGGCCGGCAGCAATTGACCAATTAAATACACTTGGGAAGCAACTTGAGGTGCCTGTTTTTTCAATGGGGACTGACGTTAGTCCAGTTGAAATTGCTACGAAGGCTATTGCACAAGCCAAGGAAGATCATCAGGATTATGTCATCGTTGATACCGCTGGGCGTCTTCATATAGATGATGAATTAATGGGTGAGTTAACAGATGTAAAAGAAGCGATCCAACCCGATGAAATCTTTTTAGTCGTTGATTCGATGACAGGGCAGGATGCAGTTAATGTAGCAGAAAGCTTTAATGAATTGCTTGATATTACAGGGGTCATACTGACTAAACTTGATGGGGATACACGTGGTGGTGCTGCATTATCCATTAAGGCAGTGACAGATAAACCGATTAAGTTTGTTGGAATGGGTGAAAAACTAGATGAGCTAGAAGTTTTCCATCCTGAACGAATGGCATCCCGTATATTAGGTATGGGTGATGTTCTTACACTTATCGAAAAAGCACAAACCCAAGTAGATGAAAAGCAAGCGATGGAATTACAAGAAAAAATGCGCACCATGTCATTCACATTTGATGATTTCTTGGAGCAAATGGGGCAAGTAAAAAGCATGGGCCCGCTTGAAGATTTAATGGCGATGATTCCAGGTGCAAACAAAATGAAAGGGCTAAAAAATGCCCAATTAGATGAAAAACAACTTGCTCATGTAGAGGCTATTATTCAGTCCATGACGAAGAAAGAACGCGTTAATCCTGATATTATGAATGCAAGTAGAAAAAGGCGGATAGCGAAAGGTTCAGGAACATCGGTATCACAAGTGAACCGCTTATTGAAGCAATTCAATGAAATGAAGAAGATGATGAAGCAAATGTCAGGTATGCAATCAGGAAAAGGTGGAAAAGGAATGAATTTTCCATTCATGTAAAGGAATTTCATAATTACCGTAACCAGCTATTTTATTCGTTATTAAAGTGAAATAGCTATAAATAGGAATCATGAAATTCATTAATGTAATGTAAAAACACTTTACAGATTAAATGTTTTCTGATAGTATCAATACTTGTGATATAAGAATGTATTGGGGGTGCAAGATCATGTCTGTAAAAATCCGTTTTAAACGTATGGGTTCTAAACGAAATCCATTTTATCGTATTGTCGTAGCAGATTCACGTTCACCTCGTGATGGACGTTCAATCGAACAAATCGGTACTTATAACCCGGTATCAGAACCGGTAGAAGTTAAGATAGATGAAGACAAAGCATTAGACTGGATGACTAAAGGTGCAAAGCCAAGTGATACAGTTCGTAACTTATTTTCTAAACAAGGCATCATGAAAAAATTCCACGACCAGAAAAATCAATCGTAAAGGTTTGTGATCTCATGAAAGTCTTAATTGAGTCAATTGTTAGTCGTATTGTAGATTATCCTGATGATATCGTTGTGAAAGAAATAGAAGAGGAAACAAAAATTGTTTACCATCTTACTGTTCACCCTGATGATGTCGGAAAGGTAATCGGAAAAAATGGCAGAATTGCTAAAGCAATTCGTACCGTTGTATATGCGGTTAAATCAGATGCAAATAAGCGAATCTATTTAGACATTATGTAAAAGGGAAAGGGAAATGAATTCCTTTTCCCTTTTACTTCTGAATGGAGAGAGTGGGGAACACATTTGAAAATAATAAATAAGGTTCTGATCAAACAAATCATCACGGAAAAAAGTAAGGAAAAACTAAAGTCCACATTCAATCGGGAGAAAATGCAGCTTGAACAAGAGTGTCAACAGCTGTTATTTGAGCAGCGAAAACTTCAACATAAACAAAGTGGCTCAAAACATGAGATTGCAAGACGATTTCAACTAGAAATAAAAAAACGAAAAGAAGAGCAAGAGTTGTTGGATTTTAAGATCGAGCAATTGGATATACTGGAAATAGGACATGAAATTGTTGAACAAGAAGTTGAAGCTCTTGTTGAAGTTCAAGAAGGTGCGCATTGGAATAAGATCATGGGCGAAAAGGCAATCATTATTAAAGATGATATCGTCATTCGAATTGATAGATAGTAGGTGGATAAATGAAAAAGAAAATGTATGATGTCGGAAAAATAGTTAACACACATGGAGTGCGTGGAGAAGTAAGGATTATTCGAATTACCGATTTTGAAGAGCGGTTTATGGTGGGTGAAACACTTTATCTTGTCATGAATGATGAACAACCACGTCCGCTAAAAATTGCTGGTCATCGCAAACATAAACAATTCGATTTAGTTTTATTTGAAGACTTTAATAATATTAATGATGTCGAACTATTTAAAGGTGGCATGTTGAAAGTTCATGAAGAAGATCTCACCGAATTATCGGAGGGTGAATATTATCATCATGAGATTGTAGGGTGTGCTGTATATACTGAAAAGGACGAAAAGCTAGGTACGATTAAAGAAATTTTATCTCCAGGCGCAAATGATGTTTGGGTCGTGGAGCAATTAAAAGGAAAAGATATTCTTATTCCTTTTATTAAAGATGTTGTGAAAGAAGTTAATGTGAAAGACAAAAAAGTGAGTGTAGAGTTAATGGAAGGATTGCTTGATGAATGAAGATTGATATTTTAACATTATTTCCGGAGATGATCTCTGGTGTACTGGATTCATCTATTTTAAAGCGGGCGCAAGAGAAGGACAAGTTTTCATATAATCTTGTTAACTTTCGAGACTATGCACAGAATAAGCATGAAAAGGTCGATGATTATCCCTATGGTGGTGGTGCGGGAATGGTATTGCAAGCCCAACCGATTTTTGATGCTGTTGCTTCTGTTATGGAAAAACAACAGACAAAACCAAGAATAATCTTAATGTGCCCACAAGGAAAACCGTTTAATCAGGCAATCGCGGAAGAGCTAGCTGACGAAGAACATCTTATCTTTATTTGTGGTCATTATGAAGGCTATGATGAACGGATTCGCGAACACTTAGTTACGGATGAATTATCTATAGGTGATTATGTATTAACAGGGGGAGAGCTTGGGGCAATGGTTGTCGTGGATAGTGTTGTACGACTTCTACCAGATGTTTTAGGTAATCAAGAATCTGCGCCTGCTGATTCATTTTCGACAGGTTTATTAGAACATCCCCATTATACGCGACCAGCTGATTTTCGAGGGATGAAAGTTCCAGATGTATTATTATCGGGAAATCATGCACATATTAATACATGGCGTAAACGAGAGTCACTAAAACGAACATATGAACGCCGAAAAGATTTATTAGATTCGTCTACCCTTTCAAAGGAAGATGAGAAAATCATAGCGGATATTAAAAATGAGTCAGACCTTTAATCATTTTACTTATTAAAAAAGATTCTTGTTATTTAGTTGAACTATATATGCTAGTATGGTATATTTACTGAGGCGCTTAAGGGTAGTCCTTATGCTCTATAAACGATGTTCCGCTATCAGACAGTAAGATAAGAGCATTGGTTTGGGAGGAGTGAAGTGAAATGCAGAAAATAATCGAATCAGTTACAAAAGATCAACTTCGTACAGATCACCCTGAATTCCGTGCAGGTGATACGGTAGAAGTTCATGCTAGAGTTGTTGAAGGTGAGCGTGAACGTATTCAGGTATTTGAAGGTGTTGTTATTAAAAGGCAAAACGGTGGAATTAGTGAAACATTTACAGTAAGAAAGCTATCTTACAACGTAGGTGTTGAGCGTACATTCCCATTGCATTCACCTCGGGTTGCAAAAATTGTAGTAACTAGACGCGGTATTGTTCGTCGTGCTAAACTATATTATCTACGCAATCTACGTGGTAGAAAAGCACGTATTCAAGAACGTCGCTAACGATCTGATCCTAACGATGTTAATTAGAAAGGAGCTTGGCATTGAATGCAAGCTTCTTTTTTATTGCTACTTTTATAATAATTGGTAATTAAAGCGATTAATAGTTGTCCAGTGGTATGAGAGTAGTTTAGAATAAGAATATATTTACCTTTTACTCGTATCGGAGGAAGATTGATGAAGAAACGACAAAGTGAGTTGTTTGATTGGATTAAAGTGATCCTCGTTGCATTTACAGTAGCTTTTTTAGTACGTACGTTCATATTTTCTCCGATTGTTGTAGATGGTCCTTCCATGTTACCAACATTAGAGGATCGGGATAAGATGATCGTCAACAAGTTCACGTATTGGTTTAATGAACCCGACCGTTTTGATATTGTTGTTTTTCATGCAACGATGAAAAATGATTTTATTAAACGGGTAATTGGATTACCTGGCGAGCATGTCGCGGTTGAAGACCAGCAATTATATATTGACGGTGAAAAAATAGCAGAACCCTATTTAAATGGCGATGATTTAGATGATGATGTTTCTTCGTTTTTAACGAGTGATTTTACGTTAGAAGACCTATCAGGAAGTCACAAAAAAATACCTGAAGGGCATGTGCTTGTGCTCGGAGATAATCGGAGTAATTCGACGGATAGTCGGTCATTAGGTGTGATTCCAATTGATCAAATTGTAGGTAAAGCAAGTATCATTTTCTTTCCTTTTGATCGCATGGAAATGATAAAAGAATAGGATGAAAAACATGAATATACAATGGTTTCCAGGACATATGGCAAAAGCAAGACGGGAAATAGAGGAAAAGTTAAAGCTCGTAGATCTTGTGTTGGAATTAGTGGATGCTAGAGCACCATTGTCTTCGCAAAATCCAATGTTACATCAAGTAATAAAAGATAAACCTAAATTGGTTCTTTTAATGAAAAAAGATTTGGCAGATCAACAAAGAACAGAACAATGGATTAGCTATTACGCTGAGCAAGGTATTCCGGCAATCGGAGTTGACGTGAATAATCAAGCAGATATTCAACAAACGATTCAATTAGCTAAAGGACTCGGGCAAAATAATCTAGACAAATTGAGAAGCAAAGGGGTAGCGCCCCGAGCAATTCGGGCCATGATTATCGGGATTCCAAACGTAGGAAAATCTACATTAATTAATCGATTTGCAAATAAAAAGGTGGCTAAAATAGGCGATCGTCCTGGGATTACACGTCATCAACTATGGATTAAGCTGAATAAAGACTTCGAATTGCTCGACACACCAGGGATATTATGGCCTAAATTTGAGGATAAACAAGTGGGGCTTCGGTTAGCTGCAATCGGTACAATAAAGGATGACATTTTAGCCTTACAAGATATTGCAGCTTATGTGCTCACTTATATGAAAGAACAGTACCCATCACTTCTACATGCACGTTATCCGATTGATTGGGAAATTGATGATATGTGGGACATATTTGTAGCTATTGGTAAACGACACGGTGCACTTGAGAGTGGTGGGCATGTTAACTTTGATCAAGTTGCTACGATTGTGCTAAATGACCTTCGTTCAGGACGTCTTGGGCGAGTAACATTAGAGTTTTCTTAGTGTGATCAAAAGGTCTATTTGCCGTAAATCTATTTATCGAGAGTTGGACGAATGGAGGGGACCCGATTAACATGAAACAAAAATCAATCGCATCCCTAAAAGAATGGTTTGCGTCAGGTAATTTGACAGAAGAAAACCTAAGAATATTAAAGCTTGATGAACGAAAAGGTGTGCAACAATTGATTGCCTCTTATGAAAAAAAACAACGTCAAGAAGCTAAACGAGCGACCGACTTTTATGAGATGTGTTCCTACGAACGGAAAGCCTTAGCGAATGGCTATAAATATATAGCTGGGATTGATGAAGCAGGTAGAGGGCCGCTTGCTGGCCCAGTTGTGGCAGCTGCTGTTATATTACCAGCTGACTTTATATTATTAGGCTTAACGGACTCAAAGAAATTGAATGAAAAAACAAGAGATGAATTTTATGAAGTGATTGTCGAAGAGGCGATAAGTTATGGAGTAGCGGTGATTAGTAATCAGGTGATTGATCAAATAAATATATTAGAAGCAACAAAGCAGGCAATGCGAACAAGCTTAGATGAACTAAATCCTGAACCTGACCATGTTCTAATCGACTCCGTGAAACTAGAAGGTTTACGATATTCTTCTGAATCGATTATTAAAGGGGATCAAAAAAGCATCACAATCGCAGCTGCGAGTGTTTTAGCTAAAGTGTCTCGTGACAGGCTCATGAAAGAAATCCATGATCAATATCCAATGTATGATTTTAAATCGCATCAAGGATATGGAACAAAACATCATTTAGAAATGTTAGCTGAATACGGTGTAACAGAGCATCATCGTACATCTTTTTCGCCTGTTTATGACACCATCCATCGATCACGTCGGGCATAATATAATAGACTAGGAAGAAAAGTATGATATGCTTTAGTTTGTAGAGATTAAGGAATTCAATTGATAACTTGGTTTTTAATCACCAGGAATCAATAAGAAATTCTCTTATTCTTGTTTAATCTGTCTGTTTTTAATACAATAGACATGCAGGCAATTTTGATTGGAGGATAAAAAATGAACATTCATGAGTATCAAGGGAAAGCGCTTTTGAGTAACTATGGTGTAAATGTTCCGA
>DATGSG010000140.1:0-27666 GCA_035302925.1 Virgibacillus sp.
TTGACCATCGGATTAATTTCTTTATTTTTGGGTGGTCTTGTAGCAGGTGTTAAAGGTAAATCAAAAGGATGGATCATTGGTGGATTTATTGGAATCGGCTTTACGATATTTGTTCTATCCATCCAGTATATAGGTTATCAACAACTTTTTTCATTGGAGCAATCGGCTCATCATCTTGGCTATCTTATTGCCGCGGTTGTCGGGGGCATCTTAGGGGTAAATGCAGTCGTTCCTAATCGAGATAACACGTAGATTGAATGAATTTCATAATTACCAAAACCAGCAACACCGACACAATATGTAGTTAAGAACGGTTCAGCGCAACTATATGTTATATAGGTGTTGCACTAAACCCGTATTATGAAATTCATTAGAATATAAGTAAAAAGCAACAGAGTTTCCACTAATATAGTCGGTCATCTCTGTTGCTTTTATATTGTAGGACTAATGGGTATGATCATACTTAGGATTCTTGTATTTCCCTTACTGATGCACGATCATATGTAAGTTTAACACCTTCGTCACTTTTTAGAATTACTGTTGATTCATCGAGTGCATGTACTTCTCCATGGAATCCTCCAAAAGTAATCACTTGAGAGCCTTTTTGCAAGCTTCCCTGCATATCTCTCGTTTCTCTTTGACGTTTTTGTTGTGGCCTTATTATAAAGAAGTAAAATAAGGCGAACATTAATACAATCATAATAATTGGACTCAACATTTCTGCGTTCATTTCATTTCCCCCCTTTCAATTAAAAATCTTTAGCATTTGGTTCATTTAGCCCATACTTTTCATAAAATGCTTCTTTAAAATCACCAAGTCTATCTTCCATAATTGCTTCTCGAACTTGATCCATTAAGTTTAACAGAAAATGCAGGTTATGATAAGTAGTAAGCCTATAACCAAAAACTTCATTACAATTTATGAGGTGCCGGATGTAAGCACGTGTGTAATTTTTGCATACATGGCAATCACAATTCTCATCAATGGGGCTAAAATCACGGGCATACTTTGCATTTCTAACTACTAGACGACCGGTAGATGTCATACATGTACCATTCCGCGCAATTCGTGTAGGCAATACACAATCAAACATATCAATTCCTCGGATCGAACCGTCTATCAGTGATCCAGGAGAACCAACCCCCATCAAATACCGTGGTTTATCACTCGGCATAAGGGGTGTCGTATATTCTAATATACGATTCATAACTTCTTTTGGCTCACCTACAGAAAGCCCGCCAATTGCATAACCCGGAAATCCAAGTGAGACAAGATCACGGGCGCTTTGTTTGCGTAATTCCTCATATTCGCCACCTTGAATAATGCCAAATAATCCTTGATCATCCTGCCGCTGATGAGCCTGTAAGCTTCTTTGTGCCCAGCGTGACGTTCTCTCTACAGATGTCTTCATATAATCATATGATGCTGGATATGGTGGACATTCATCAAGTACCATCATGATATCAGGGCCAAGTGCATTTTGGATCTGCATGGCAATCTCTGGGGAGAAGAACAACTTCTCTCCACTCAAGTGATGACGAAAATGAACACCCTTTTCCGTGATATCACGCATATCACTTAAACTGAAAACTTGAAACCCTCCAGAATCTGTTAAAATTGGACGTTGCCAATTCATAAACTGGTGAAGACCACCAGCATCCTTAATTATATCTTCCCCGGGTCTCAGCCACAAATGATACGTATTGGAAAGGATAATTTGAGCATTCATTTCAATGAGATCTTCAGGACTCATTGTTTTCACTGTCGCTAATGTTCCAACAGGCATAAACATAGGTGTATCAAATGAGCCATGGGGTGTATGGACAATTCCTCGTCGAGCCCCTGTCTGTTTACATGTTTTAATTAATTCATATGTGATTGGCATGCATTTATTCATTCCTTCTTTAATAAGATGTTTTTTACCTAGATTAAATGAATACATACCATCCATTCAAAGTATAGGAGTCATGAACGTGTTTCATTTAGCTAGATTAATGAATGTCATAATCCCTATTTATAGCTATCTCACTCCAATATCGAAGCGGCATAGCTGTTTTGTGGTAATTATAAAATTCATTTTAGATGACTACGATTTTGTTCAGGGTAAAATGAGCATCGCATCACCAAAACTAAAGAATCGGTACCTTTGATGGATGGCCTCTTTGTACGCGTTCATAATAATCTCTTTCGTAGCTAATGCACTTACGAGCATAATTAACGTCGATTTTGGTAAGTGAAAATTGGTAATCAATCCATCAACTGCTAAAAAATCATAAGGTGGATATATAAAAATATCTGTCCAACCACTCGCCTCAACAAAAGAACCGTCATGAATCTTGGCAATTGTTTCTAAGGTACGGGCTGATGTTGTTCCAACTGCAATGATCCTACTGTTATTTTCTTTTGTCTTCGTTAGTACTTCTGCAGTATCATTTGACATCTGATAAAATTCAGCATGCATTTTATGTTCGTTTACATTGTCCACATTTACGGGGCGAAAAGTTCCTAGCCCAACATGCAAGGTTATATAGACGATTGTGACGCCTATTGCTTTAATTTCGTCCAGTAATTCTTTTGTAAAGTGGAGACCTGCAGTTGGTGCGGCAGCTGAACCTTCTTCCGTTGCATAAACAGTTTGATAACGATCTTTTTCCAGTAGTTGTTCTTTAATATACGGCGGTAATGGCATTTCACCTAATTTCTCAAGGTTTTCATATAAAATCCCCGTATATTCCAAGCGAACAATTCGTCCGCCGTGTTCCTTTAGCTCCGTGCATGTTGCTGTCAGCATGCCATCTCCAAAAATAATCGTTGTACCGATAGGCACCTTTTTAGCCGGTTTGACAAGCACTTCCCAGGAATCGCCTTCTTGTTGGTGAAGTAATAATAATTCAATTTTCGCTCCCGTATCCTGTTTTGTACCATATAATCGCGCTGGTAAGACGCGCGTATCATTAAGGACGAGGCAATCCCCTTTTTTAAAATAGCGTGTAATATTTTCAAACTTATCATGGGTAATCGCTTCAGTTTGCGGATTGACGACTAATAAGCGGGATGATGCTCTTTCTTTCAGTGGGGATTGTGCAATCAATTCCTCTGGTAAATCAAAATTAAACGCTTCTATTTCCATTATAATTCATCCTATCTTTCATGATAACGGTTATTGCCAAACTAAAATTAGAATCTAACCGCTATTCATCTTTCTTCATTCATAGGTAGACCTAGATGTTCATATGCTTTAGGTGTGACAACTCTTCCCCGCGGTGTTCGCTGAATAAAACCGATTTGCAATAAATAAGGTTCACATACTTCTTCAATCGTCTGTGATTCTTCGCTAATTGTAGCAGCAATCGTATCCAATCCAACAGGGCCACCTTTGAAACCTTCAATAATGGCTTTGAGTAATTTATGATCAATATGATCAAGACCAATATCATCAATTTGCAACATTTTTAAAGCTAGATCAGTTGTATCGATCTCTATTTCCGTTTCACCTTTTACTTGTGAAATATCACGGATTCGTTTCAACAAGCGGTTAGCAATCCTTGGTGTCCCTCTAGACCTTCTTGCTACTTCTCCAGCAGCATCACTTGTGATCGATGTATCAAAAACTTCCGCCGTTCGTTCTACAATCGAACATAAATCTGCCGATTCATAAAATTCAAGTCTACTCAAGACCCCGAAACGATCACGTAATGGTGCAGATAATAACCCTGCCCTTGTTGTGGCACCGACTAAGGTAAATGGTGGTAAATCAATTCTGACTGAACGAGCACTTGGTCCTGTTCCAATCACGATATCAAGGAAAAAATCCTCCATTGCCGGATATAATACTTCTTCTACCGAATGTGGCAGTCGATGTACCTCATCAATAAATAAAACATCACCAGGCTCTAAAGATGATAAAATAGCTGCCAAATCCCCGGCCCTTTCAATAGCAGGTCCAGATGTCGATCGAAATTGAACTCCCATTTCATTTGCGATGATCGCTGCCAATGTTGTTTTCCCTAATCCAGGAGGACCCGATAATAATACGTGGTCTAACGGCTCCTCACGCATTTTAGCGGCTTGAATAAAAATATCTAAGTTTTCTTTTACCTTATGTTGGCCGATGTATTGACTCAATGTAGTGGGCCGAAGACTTAGTTCAACAGAAGAATCGTCTGCTTGTTCGTTACCCGTTACCACTCGATCATCCATCCGTCTTCCCCCTTATTATTTCCTCATTAACAATGCTAATGCTTTGCGAATGATTTCATCTGTACCATCTGCATCCTCTTGTTGAAGTTGTGGAATAACCGCTCTAATTTCTTGAGCTGAATACCCTAAGGATTTTAAAGCTTCCTCTGCATCTTGTAGGTCACTTGACCTGATTGTTCCCGCATTATCCTCTTCACCTAATTCGCTCGTAATGAAGAGTAAACCCGTTAATTTTCCTTTTAAATCAAGAATAATCTGTCTAGCTGTTTTTTTACCGACCCCAGGAAACTGAGTTAAATACTTCTCATCTTCTCGTTCTACTGCTGAAATAAATTCAGCTACATCTACACTGCCTTGGATATTGATACCACTTTTCGGTCCAATTCCAGACACTGATATAAGTTTTGTAAATAGATATTTTTCATCCTCTGTTTTAAATCCATATAAACTCTCTATATCTTCACGTACATGATGATATGTATAAATAAAAACTTCTTTATTCAGAGATAATTGAAAATCGAATGGGTTGGCACATATTATCTCATAACCTATTCCGTGTACATCAACAATTACTGAATCATCCTGGATATATGTAAGAATTCCCTTTATATAAGCAATCATACTGATGCCCCTTTATAATCTTCGTTATATTTTAACATATTCGTCTAGCGATTACCTGACTCACCACCATGACCGAACAAATGTACGTTGTGTTAAGTTTACCATAATTTTATAATAGAACCAGTGATGGTACTTCAAACGCCTGAAATCGTCCATTCGAGATATATGAAAAACCTACTAGCCAAGCATTTTATCTTTTGTAGTAGGGTTAATGTATTTCATAATACCGGTTTAGCGCCACACCAATACAACACATAATTGCATTGAACCATTCTTAACTATATGCCGTATTGATGTTGCTGTTTTTGGCAATTATGAAATTCATTCAGATGACTAAACCATAAGACTCGAATAATTTCATAAAAATCTCCATCCCCGTGAATGAATAAAGGATGGAGTATGTTTACAAGCTCTTTAATCCGATATTTGTAAATTGTGGTGCACATCTTGCACATCTTCGTCTTCTTCAAGCATATCGACTAGATTTAATACCTTGCCTTCCTCGTCTTCAGGAAGCTCACTATAATTTTGTGGGATTAACGTAACTTCAGACTCTTCCAATGAATAGCCAGCATCAAGTAAATGGCTACAAACTGCATCAAAACTCTCTGGCGTTGTATATATTTCAAAAGCTCCTTCATCGAATTCGATGTCATCTGCACCTGCTTCAATAGCCTCCATCGTTAGCTCATCCTCATCAAGGCTACCATCCTCATCTAAAATGATAATATAACCTTTACGGTCAAACATAAAGGCTACACAGCCGGTCTCACCTAGATTACCACCGTTTTTATTAAAGGCATGGCGAACTTCTGCTGCTGTACGATTTCGATTATCCGTGAGTACTTGTACAATCACGGCAACGCCACCGGGTCCATAGCCTTCATATGTTACTTCCTCATAACTTGCCCCATCAAGTGTACCTGTTGCTTTTTTTATGGCGCGTTCGATATTATCATTCGGCATATTTACAGCCCTTGCCTTTTCAATAGCTAAGCGTAAAGAGGCATTCATATCTGGATCGCCACCGCCTTGCTTTGCGGTTGTATAAATATCTTTAGCATGACGCATGAATATTTTACCTCTCTTAGCGTCCTGTGCACCTTTTCTTCTCTTTATATTACTCCATTTAGAATGACCAGCCATTGGACATTCTCCTCTCCCAAAATAATTCCCCTATATAATTATCCTAAGTATAACCTTCCATACATCAAGTAGGCAAGCACTAGAATATGTACAACCTCTTATTATTAAGGTTCTCGATTAGTCTTTTTTTATTTGATAGGATGTTGCGATCTTTCGTTTATGTTCAGTTTGTTGATGCATTTTTTCAATAATTAATCGATCCGCTTCTGGAATAGATTCACCCTTTAAATAGGCATCAATTTGATCATATGTTGTCCCCATCTCTTCTTCATCTGTTTGTCCTTCCCAAAGATCAGCACTCGGCTTTTTATCGATTACAGCCTGGGGTACACCTAAATGGATCGCCATTTCCTTCACTTCAGCTTTTGTAAATTCAACAATTGGCAAAAGGTCAACACCACCATCACCATATTTAGTAAAGTAGCCTGTAAACCATTCAGACGCATTATCTGTTCCGACAACTAAATAATTATAATTCGTAGCCACGGTATATAGACTACTCATCCGTAACCTTGCGCGAAGATTTGCATTTGCAAGCTGGTCGGTACTTTCTACACGCTCACCCTTCTTATTTAATTGAGTCTGTATGTTTGTATACAGTACATCGTGTGCTTCCGTTAAGTCGATAGTTAATTGACTTAAGTTACAGCCCTTCATAACATCATAGGCATCCTTCATATCTTCAGGGCTACTCTGTAAAGGCATAATCACACCTAATGACTCATTGGGAAATGCCCGTTTAATTAAATAAGCTACTACGGCTGAATCGAGACCACCACTTACCCCAACGACCAACCCCTTCACTCCTGCCCCTTTCACTTGTTCTTGTAACCAGACTACAATTTTATGAATTGTACTTTCCACAATTACCGCTCCTCTATCATAAGTTAATGAATTTCATAATCCCTATTTATAGCTATACTACTTCGCTTGTTACGGTATTTATGAAATTCATTCAAGTATCTTCTTATTCGATTTTAGCATTATTTTGTTTTTTTTCCTAAAAAAAAGAGACATCGATAAAATCGTCTCTTTTATGGTTATTATTTTCTATATGATCAGCCTTGATCCCCAGGATTATTAAATTCTTGGTGATGACCGTAGCCCGGAGGATTAGGATATGAATGTTCAATCGGCGGAGTCGCATAATTTGGTGGATACATAGCAGCCTGTTGAGCTTGATTTGCTTGATGTGCTTGTTGCATCGCCATTTGCTGCTGATCATATGGTTCAACAAACTGCATCGGGCTGACAGGCTGTTGTTGTTCAAATCCATGGCTTCCTCTCTGGTGACAACCACACGGTGATGCTTGTGCCCCCATCATTGGCTGATTGGGCAATCCCATTTGATCTGGCATAAACATATGTGGCTGGTGTGCCATTGGCATCATGTGCTTTGGACTTATGTGTGTCCCATGATGACAAGGTATCTGCTGATGCATAGATGGATGATGACCATGCATACAATGGCAACAGACTGGAATCATCGGATACCATTCCTGATTCTCTTTCGGTTTCATTTGATCCTGTTGAGGAGTGATATGCATTTGTGTTGCTTCATTCATCATCGGTAACTCCATCATCGGATGTTCTTTTTTCTCTACTTTTTTCTCTTCTTTTATAAGTGTCTTTTGCATTGGTTTACTTGTTTCTTTGGGCACTTCCTTATCCATAACAGGCATTTCCATAACTGGCTTCATTGGCATATGTTGCATCGGCATCTCAGCTTTTACTTCCATTGGCTTGCTGTGGTCATCTTCTTTAATCGTTGGTAATGGTTTTGCAGATAAATCTTTATAAGAGACTTCCGCCTGCTTTTTTTGTACTTCTTTTTTATTTGCTACTTCGGTTTCTTTTACCTGTTTTTTAGAACTCGGAATCTTCACCTTCATTCCCGGCATAATCATATCTGGACTAGATAACTGAGTGTTCAATTGTTTAATTTCTTCATAATCGACATTATACTTCTTAGCTAATTCCCACAATGTATCTCCTTTTTGAACAATGTGAATTTTCAAGTCGAATCAAACCCCTTTTCATTTTACTTTTAACGATTAAACTAGTTTATAAGACGATAGCCTACCCATTACGAATAATCCTCACTTCTTCTAAACGACCCATTACGCTTCCTTCAGAGCCACTGCGTACAAATATAGATTATCTCGTAATCAATCCATGTAATAACACCCCGATTCATTCTATTCAATCTATTATTTTCATGGTCTGTTGCATTTTGTTCAAACTAGGCTAATACCTCTTTATCACCATATGCTACGAATTGATAAATGTTGAAGCATATTTACAAACCTAATAAAAAAAACAATTGTTGATCATATTTGATCGACAATTGTTTTTGAATGTGACTTAATGAAATTCATTCAACTATTCAATTCTTAAATGCATCTATATTATACACTCATCTCATAAACAGGATATGAACCTAATACCGTTACCTCACAACCTAATGCTGCTAACTCTGCCTTCACACTTGGAAATAACACATCATCAAATGGTTGATCCACATCGATAATAAAAAAGTAATTACCAAGACCCGTTTTCATTGGCCTTGATTCAATTTTTGATAAATTCATCTTCCGCCAAGCAAATGCAGATAACACTTGATGTAAAGCTCCTGCATGATCACTTGGCATTGTAATTAATAAACTTGTTTTGTCACCGATAGATGGGTGGTTAATGTTAATCGTATCACTTTCTTTAGCTAATACAGCAAAGCGAGTATGGTTATTTGGATAATCATGAATATTTTCCTTGCTTATTTGTAATCCATATTCTTTAGCTGCAAGCTTATTTCCTATCGCAACGATGGGCCTTTCTTTTTCTCCTACAATTTCAGCAGCTTTTCCAGTTGAAGAAGTAAAGTTCAAGCTCGCATTTGGTAAATTTTGGTGAAGGTACTGGTGGCATTGTGCAATCGCATGACTATGGGAATGGATTTCCTTTATTTCAGTTAAGTTTCCGGAAAAATTAGGATGTGCTAATAAATGCTGTTCAATCGGTACGACAATTTCCGCATGAATCGGTAAACGCACTTGATGAACAAGGTAGTCCACCGTCAAATGAACGGTCCCCTCAATTGCATTTTCCAAAGGAACAACCCCAATATCAATATCGTCATGCTCAACAGCATCAATACATTCAGGAATTGTATCAAATCCCTTTGACAACTCTCCATTAAATGCTGTATCGACAGCTAGTTTTGTAAATGTTCCTTTTGGTCCTAAGTAGCCTACTGTTTTCTTCAACTTGTCTTCCTCCCCATGCTTCCAAATGAATCCGATCAACTGATCGTTCGGCTCTTCAATATCCGTCTCTATCTAAAGTTAAATCAAATGCAACATATGACACTCATTTATCAAACCGAACTGTTCTTTCCCCGCTATTTGCTCAACTCATTCGATAAATTCAAATTCAAAGTCAAGTAAACGAACAATATCTCCATCATTCGCTCCATATTCGCGCAATGCTTTGTCAACACCCATTCCCCTTAACTGACGAGCAAATCGTTGTGCTGATTCATTTTCAGTAAAATCTGTCATTTGAAATAATCTTTCAATCTCGTCTCCTGTTAATAAGAGCGTGCCATCTATATCACGTGAAACCCGGAAAGGTTCTTCTTTTTCTACGTGACGATACACGACTTTATCTTCGTCTTCCTTGATTTCAGTAGATATTTTTGGAATAGAATCCAATGTATCTGCAACAGCAAATAACACATTTCTTAAGCCATCTTTAGTCAGAGCAGAAATTGCATGAACATCCACATCGCTACTTAATCGGCTTTTGAATTTCTCCAAATTTGAATCTGCCCCAGGCATGTCCATTTTATTCGCCGCGATAATTTGTGGTCGATCCATTAACTTCTCATCATACGCTTTTAGTTCCTCATTGATTGTGACATAATCATCATATGGATCTCTTCCTTCAATACAAGCCATATCAATAATATGAACGATTACTCGTGTTCGCTCAATATGTCGCAAAAATTGATGACCTAAACCAATTCCTTCATGTGCGCCTTCAATTAATCCTGGTAAATCCGCTATGACAAAACTACGGTGATCACTCGTTTCAACTACCCCTAGATTAGGAGCTAATGTTGTGAAATGATAGTCAGCAATTTTGGGTTTAGCTGCACTTACAACAGATAAAAAAGTTGATTTTCCGACACTTGGAAAACCGACAAGACCAACATCAGCAAGTAGTTTTAATTCTACACGTATCTTTCGCTCTTGCCCGGGTTCACCATTTTCTGAAATACTTGGTGCCGGATTTCGTGGATTAGCAAACCGCGTATTACCACGGCCGCCCCTTCCTCCTGCTGCAATCGTAAATGATTGACCATGTGTCGTTAGATCGGCAATCATTTCGCCAGTATCTTCATCTGTCACCGTTGTACCAGGGGGAACAGGTACGATCAATGGAACTGCATTTCTTCCATGCTGGGACTTCCCTTGCCCATTCACTCCGGGTTTTGCTTTAAAATGGCGATTATATCTAAAGTCCATTAATGTATTTAAACCTTCATCAACCTCAAATACAACATCTCCACCTGACCCACCATCTCCGCCAGCAGGCCCTCCCATTGCTACATATTTTTCACGTCTAAAGGCAACGATCCCATCTCCACCATTACCAGCCTTAACATGAACCGTAACTTGATCGATAAACATATTTTCACCTCATTTACTACCAAGCATATGAAAACTCACAAATGACTCCATTACTTGTTTGTTTACTATGTAGTGGCATATTTTTATTAATACTCTGTAACTCTTCTATTAACGCTGATCGATCAGCAAATTCCCCTTGGATCGAGCACGTAAATGAAACATTTTCTGCTGATTTGATATCGATCTCCATGTCCAGTTCATACATCTTTGTATTATCTCCGAAAAGCTTAAGTACTTCAACCATTTGATTCAACTGACTCACAATTCGCTCATCATAGTCCGTTAAATTGATATAAGTTGAATTGATTCTGTATACTAAACGAATATTTTCATGGAGATGATTAAATTGAACCACCCACAATATGAATTCTGGTGCATGAATACTCAATAAATTTCTTTCAATTTCTAAAGTTGATATTAAAGCATTGATCTTATCGTTTACCCGATCCACCTTATCCATACTTGAATAGCCATGAATAATTTGCAGTTCATTCATAAGGTCGTGTTGATAGGATTGCAGTAATTGGACAACTGTTTGTCCATTCATAATACCCCTCCATTACTTATTAAAAATCATCTCAGATATAGGTATATGATGTACGTTTCACTCGAGGTTTAATTTACAAGCCTATTTTAATGATATTCATTTAATAAAAAAACTCCAACCATTCAGCTGGTTGGAGTATATATTCATTATTATGCCTCTTCAGCAATTGGATAAACACTTACTTTTTTACGGTTACGACCGTATTGTTCATATTTAACAACACCATCTAATTTAGCAAACAGTGTGTGGTCTTTACCACATCCGACATTTTCACCCGGATAGATCTTTGTTCCACGTTGGCGATATAAAATTGATCCACCAGAAACAAGCTGTCCATCTGCTCTCTTTTGTCCTAAACGTTTAGACTGTGAGTCTCGGCCGTTTCTCGTACTTCCGGCACCTTTTTTTGTAGCAAAAAATTGCAAATTTAAACGTAGCATATAACTGCACCTCCTTATTGACTCTCCATCTTAATAAATTCACCATAATCGCGTTCAATCGTGTTTAATGAAATAAGCATACTTTCGAGGAGCAGCTGAGCCTTATCATTCGCTTCATCATCAATTGATGATGGGATGCAGACATAAAGATAGCCACCTTCATCTGCCTGCCTTATTTCTAAATCAATTTCACACAACTCGTGAATTGCATTTACTGCACCAAATGAAACAGCTGATACTCCTGCACACACAAGATCATAGCCATAAGGGCCACTGTCCGCATGTCCAGAAAGTTCAAATGCTACAATTTGATTATCTTTACGATATATCCTTATAGTAATCATAGTCCTTACCTTTACACATTAATTTTATCAATTACTAATTTTGTGAATGGTTGACGATGACCTTGTTTACGGCTATAGTTTTTTCGCTTTTTAAATTTATAAACAGTGATCTTTTTGTCACGACCATGTTCTTCAACTTTAGCAGTTACAGTAGCACCTTTCACATATGGAGCACCGACTTTAACATCATCTCCACCTATGAAAAGTACATTTTCAAAAGTGAATGAATCATTCGTTTCAGCGTCTACTTTTTCAACATAGATTTCTTGTCCTTCAACAACTTTAACTTGTTTGCCACCTGTTTCAATGATTGCGTACATAATTTGCACCTCCTAATTTACTCAGACTCGCCATGCAGGCACTTCATAAAAAGTTTAACACCTGGTCTGCGCGGTTGTAGCACGGGTGCTACGGATGAATAACATAATAATATTATCATAAAACAAAGGGGTCTGTCAATGATAATATGATTGAATCTATTATCCAGCTTAAATATAGATTGACAACCGACCTCAGATCACACTCATTCAGGATGACGTTCTATATATTGACCAATCGTTTTATTATATTGTTGTTCATAAAAATAGCCACGTAAACAATCCGTCTCATCAATTTGCTTGCTTTTATCTGCTGAATAAACCACTGAAATGGAATGCTTTCTATCGCGTTTAAATTGTGAAAATACATCCATCATAGAGGAGTCATGTGAGACTTTTATGGGTTCAATTTTATAAATAGAGTTTTTTCCTTGATAGCGATTTAATAAAAAGCGAATAAAGACATAAAATCGTTGTTTCCATTCTGTGCGATTTTCCATAAAAATAAAAATCATAATTAAAAATGTACTTAATGTAAATGGATAGACGAACAACTGAGTACACAACAAAGCTAGACTTGTACACATGGAAATGATCATAATCGAATGGTATGCTTTACGATAAGGTAACATCGCAGATAAGCAAATGAAGAGGAATTTGCCACCATCTAACGGCCATATCGGCAATAGATTAAAAATCAGGATCGTCGTATTATAATATAAAACCAAATCATAAACGGATTCCGGTAAGACATTATTTGTAGACAGCACGAATAAACCAACGTAAATAATGATATGTTGCAGCGGTCCAGCAATCGTAACGAGAGCATCCTCATGGATTGGTTTGTTCCCATGTTCTTCTGTTTTCATAACGCCACCAAATACCCACAACATAATACTGTGAATACGCCAATGAAACAAACGCGCAAACAGAAAATGTCCGAGTTCATGAAATAACACGATCGCGAGTATAATAGATAACTCCATAAATGTACCGGTTAGAAATGAAATGATCATAAATATCATTAATAGTGGATGTACATGAATGGGCGGTATAAATTTACGGATTGTCATCAACCTGAATCACCTGAATCGGATCGATGTATTGGTTGTCTTTTTCAATTGAAAAATAAACCGTCGCATTTTTATCCGTTGGACTAAACGTTCCGATCCGCTCACCTGTAGCAATATATTGATATAAATGAACATCAACTGAACTGAGAAATCCATATTTTGATTTGCTACCATCGGCATGTTGGACAATAACCATTTGATTCATATCAGCATCTTTTCCAGCAAATATAATGACACCCTCTTCCCATGCGGATACGCTTGTTTTATCCTCAGGACCGATTAAAACGCCAGAACCATTTGCTTGAAATGATTCGGTTAAGTCGCCAACAACTGGTAAGCTTGGAGTTTCCACTGAACTGCTTACTATCTGATTATCTTTCGGTGTGAAAGTTAAAGGCGATCCAAATGTTTCTGCATACCACTTGTTTACACGTGCAAACGGAAATTCTTCAATCAAAGCATGGTTTGTCCACTCTTTTGGCTTCGAAAGAATAGCCATATTCGACTGTAATACAATGCCAACTCCAAAAAACAAAACCAACGAGAGAACTCCTTTAAGTAACATAGATGAAAGGGGTTTGCTTTTTTCATCATGACGAGGTAATGAGTCCATATGTGCTGGTAGATAACCATGCTTTTCTTCCTCTTGAGGGAAGGGCATGGTTACTTTCCGATCGAAGGTGTTTTTTGCACGATGATTTCTTCCTTTTCTCCGTTGAGCGATTGATTGTCTTACTTGATTTACACCTTTATTCATTTTCCTCACAATCCTTCATTATACTTTAATACAACTATATGTGAGTGATTGATCAGATATGATTTTTCACAGCAAAAAGAAGCAATTGGAAAATCCCCCCGATTGCTTCTCCTTATTCAAATCTATCTTGTCTTTTTATCTTTTGGTTATGATCTCATTCCAAAAAAACGCTTGACCTTCTGAAACATTCCTTGTTCATCTTCCAATGATTGTAATGGTACCGTCTCACCTAAAATTCGTCGAGCAATATTTCGATAAGCGATCGAAGCTTTTGAATTAGGATGAACGACAACCGGTTTCCCATGATTTGATGCACTAATAACTTGGTCATCATCAAGTACGATACCTATCAAATCGATGGATAAGAGTTGGACAATATCATCGATATCTAGCATATCACCACTTTTCATCATGTTATTGCGAATTCGATTAATGACGAGGCGCGGTCTTTCCATATTTTCATTTTCTAGCAGTCCAATTATCCGGTCCGCATCCCGAACACTTGATTGTTCTGGCGTCGTGACTACGACTGCTTTATCTGCGCCCGCTACTGCACTTTGAAAGCCCTGTTCAATCCCGGCTGGGCAATCAATAATTATATAATCATATTCTTGTTTTAATTCAGCAATGATTTTGATCATGCCTTCTTCTGTAACCGAGGTCTTATCACTTGTTTGGGCTGCAGGTAATAATGATAAGGTATCAAAACGCTTATCCTTTATGAGTGCTTGTGATAATTTACAACGTTCTTCAATTACATCTACGATATCAAATATGATACGGTTTTCTAATCCCATAACTACATCTAAGTTCCTTAAGCCAATATCAGTATCGATCAAGCACACTTTTTTATCCATTAAGGCAAGTGCTGTACCAATATTAGCGGTAGAAGTTGTTTTACCAACTCCACCTTTTCCGGATGTTATGACAATTGCTTCACCCATTTCCCATTCTCCTTTCGAACCCACTTAAATCTTTTCGTTTGTATGTTAATGACTGCAGTCGATCAATGATTATTTTATCCTGCTTCTCATCGATAAGACCACACTCCATATACACACCTGCAGATTCATAGTCGGGAGCACGGCTGATGTAATCTGCAATTCGGAGTTGACTAGGCTTCATATAAGAAGCGACAATGACTGCTTCACGATCACCCTTAAATCCAGCATGTGCAATTCCATGTAAATTGCCTAAAATATAAACATTGCCTGTTGCCATTACTTTTCCACCTGGATTCACATCACCAACCAATAACAAGTCCCCAGTAACCTCAAGCTCTTGACCAGATCGCACAATTCGGTTAATGACCTTAACATCACTTTCGTCTTTCCATTTTAGTGCCTCATCCTTCAAAATGAGATCTGATTCAAATGACTGTATACGAAGCCGGTTTTCTTCACCGACTACTTTTCTAAGTTGTTGTTTTTCACGCTCATGTAAATAACGAAGCCCTAATTGAACTGTGACCGAAACAATTGGTTCATCCTTTTTTGGACGGCTAGTTGCAATCACTTCAATCAGTTCCTTATACGCATCTTGAAATAAGCATGAATCATTAATAAATAATGTTAATCCATCTCGGGTGCCTTTAATTGTTATTAATTGTTTCTGCTCAATCACGTAAGATCACCTCATTTAATTACATTTACATTGTTATAAAAACTTTCCATCCGCTAATGTCTCTTCTTGCCAATAAAGCAGTTTCTTTCTACTTATCGGATAAAAGATAATTAGGAAGATAATATTTGCTAGCGCAGTCGGTAATAATCGGTAAACTAAGTAATCGCCCCACAACATATCCGTCAACCCGATAACACTATAAATCATATAGATTGATAGATCTGCCAGGGCTACTCCAATAAACCCTAACATTATTGTAACTAAAAGATTAGCGTGAAATAATCTTTTTAGTTCATGGATGATATAGACAATTATCGCATAAGAAAACATGTAGACACCTAGAACATTTGTATAAACAACATCTATTAATAATCCAAATATTGCTGCATATAGAATCGAATAATAAGTATCCTCATCATCAAAAAAAATCGCTATGAATAATAAGAATACGAAAACCCAATGTGGGACAATAAGTGAACTTGTGTTGACTAAGAAGTTTGGTAATAATTCAATCGCCACACCTTCTAAGTTCAACATCAAGAAAAGGATGAGAGGTAAGTATAAGTGTTTCATTACGACTCGTCCTCCTGATCTTCTTTCGATTCATCTTGCTCCTCTTTTTCAATGAGTGTTCGATCCACAACAATGACATGATTAATATCATACATATCTGCTGCTGGTTTCACAAATGCTGTTCTTGTAAGTCCATATTGATCTGGCATGACCTCTTTAACGGTTCCGATTAATAGTCCCGGTGGGAAGACTCCTCCCATACCAGATGAAAAGACTAAGTCGCCTTCTTTTACACCTTTATCGGATTCCTCAATAATTTTAAATAATAGTGACTGACTCTCAACATCAAACTCCTCAACTAAACCAAAGATGTCTTTACCTTTTTCTTTCTTAATGGTCGCCGAAATCCGGTTAAATTGGTCAAAACCCGTTAGCAACTGCACAGTTGAAGTAAAATTCGAGGCTGATTGCACTTTACCAATCATACCATCTGCAGTAATAACTGCCATATTTACATCAACTCCGTGTTGGGTTCCCTTATTAATAGTAATTTGTTCAATCCAACGTTCTGGTGATCTTGCCATTACTGTCGCCTGAATAGGATCAAAATCAGTAATGGATTCCGTCTTATCCAATAACTCTTTTAATTCATCATTTTCTTGTTCGAGATTTTGAACGTCATACGTTAAACTTTTACTTTGCGATAGTTTTTCTTTTAATACTTGATTCTCACTATACGTATCTTTCAGCTCTCCAAAAGTTGAGATAATATCGGTTACGTATTGTACGGGACTGTATATGGCTGTTTGTACCCAACCAACTGAATCCTGAATAAATTGCTCGGGTTTAGTTAAATTATCTCGATCTGTTAGTGAGTAACCAATTAAAACAACGAGCACAATGATTCCTATTAATAAAACAAATAAACGTTTGTTACGAAAGAACGACATGAAAACACCTGCTTATTCAATGGAGTAATGGTTTGATACATTCGGATTCTTACGGAAGTTTTGGATATAATCAAGCGATTTACCCGTCCCGATAGCTACACTATCAAGAGGTTCTTCAGCCGTAAACACTGGAATTTTTGTTTCTTCACTCATCACTTGGTCTAAATTCTTTAATAGTGATCCTCCACCCGATAACACAATACCACGGTCCATAATATCCGCTGATAGCTCTGGTGGGGTTTTTTCTAATGTATTCTTGACTGCTTCAATAATCGTATTAATAGAATCTACTAAGGCAGTTGCAATTTCACTTGCAGTTATTGTAATTGTCTTTGGCAATCCGGATAATAGATCACGTCCGCGTATATCCATTTCTTCATCTTCTGTAACAACGCCAGCGCAACCGACGTCCATTTTAATGGATTCAGCTGACCGTTCACCAATCATTAAATTATAATGCTTGCGAATGTATTGGGTGATCGACTCATCAAGCGTATTGCCTGCAGTCCGTATGGATCGACTCGTAACAATACCACCTAATGAAATAACAGCAATTTCAGTTGTTCCGCCACCAATATCTACAATCATACTGCCAGTTGGCTCCCAAACAGGTAAGCCAACCCCAATGGCAGAGGCAAATGGCTCTGAAATCGGATACGCTTCCTTAGCACCTGCCTGTTTTGTTGCATCGATGACAGCACGTTCTTCTACCATGGTGATTCCAGATGGTACACAGACAATTACATCCGGTTTACTCGCTAAGAATGATCGTTTTTGCATGGCCTTTTTAATATAATATTTCATCATTACCGCTGTTGTATCATAATCAGCAATAACACCATCTCTCATTGGGCGCACAACCGAAATATTACCAGGAGTTCTTCCGATCATATTTCGAGCGGAACTTCCTACTGCTTCGATTTCACCAGTTACTAAATTTTTAGCGACTACAGAAGGCTCTCTTACGATTACCCCTTTACTTTTTACAAAAACAAGCGTATTAGCTGTACCTAAATCAATCCCTAGGTCTTGCGAAAAATTAAATCTTCCCAACCGAATCTTCCTCTCTCTTAACTCACAATTCTTGTGATGTATACCTTTTACTATAGCGATTAATTATATGTGTTGCAATGGAATTCAATCCTTTTATATTACACTAATATTAACCGATTGAAAACTTAAATAAAGCATCATTATTATGCTGAACAAAAATATAATCAAGCTTTATTCGTCTATCTATTCAATTATACGAAAAAAACAAGAAAATAGATAGCTTTATAAAATCCATTATACATAAATCTGGGATTTTATAGAACTATCTTTCCATGGCTTGCTCAAATTGTTATTCATTTTCTGCTACATATCCTATTTTCATTAGACCCTATTCGGCTTCACTTTCTTCCGGAAAACCAATAAACTTCTGGATGTTCCCTGTTTCAAAATTATATTTCCATATCATGCGTTCCTTATCGATTACAAATACCCATGCATAGAACTGGTTTCTCTGATAATCAACACTAAAATCCGTGATCAACTCTTTTTGTTGCCCAAAACTTTTATTAAACTCCTCATTCAAATGTTGAATCGCTTCTAGACGATCCCGGGTCACTTTATATTCCTCCTTTTAAATAATACATCGAGAGATCATATGTCTGTCTATCATAAATAGCCTTTTTCCTTTAAAGATATAAATTTTCGATCGCCTATAATCAAATGGTCTAACAGCTCAATTCCGATCATTTTTCCTGATTCGACTAGACGCCTTGATTGCAATAGGTAAGGATTTGAAGTGATCGCCTCCTTTTCCCCTGCTCCACACCGTACGAGCGACTTTCATCGCATACGGCGTTCCATCTTTCAAACAAATATTGAAAGACTTGGAACCGTTCCTCCGCTCCCATTACAGGAATTTCTTCGGTCATGTCCCGGCTTGTACAAGGTTTTAAACGTTAAGATGACAGTCTTTCGCAACGTTCCTTGCTTTCCTTGTTCCTTTTATCCTAGCTATCCATATATCAGTAGGTGTTTCCTCTGAGCCTGTCTTCTTTTCAGCACCATTGTTTGCTGGATGTTTTTCGTCATGTAAAATTCTACTCAACATCAGTCGACATTTTATAATGAAGCGACCCTTTCGGCATCGTTATCCTATAGACCCGTACATTCGGAAATTCGTCAGATGAAATCATCATTCTCACCATAGATATTTTATAGCCATCCGACCTATCACCGACCATACGATACTTTTTATCGCTGCAGGTCAATTTCAGTCGCCTTTACCTAGCTTCATACGAATTAAACCTGTCCGTTTAACAAGCATGTAGGAGTTTTAATGTGCGTTTTTAAAAATACATGGTTTTCTAAAAAAGCATCGGATAAAAAGTTAGATTTTATTAATTTTAAAATCTCTACTTTTCCCATCTTTATCAAGTTATAGTAGAACAAGTCGCACTTACATGGATATCTTCTTGGGAAGGTGTTGGATCGCCTGAGGGATGATTATGGGCACATATGATCGAAGCTGCAGAGCGTCTTACGGCTTCGCGAAATACTTCTCTAGGGTGCACGATCGAGGAATTTAGACTCCCTATAAAGATTGTTTGCCTGTGGATAACTTGGTTTTTCGTATTTAAAAATAAAACGACAAAATGTTCTTGCTCTAGACTACGCATCTCTTCCATTACATAATTCGCTCCATCTTCAGGTGAACGAATGATGTATCGATCAGTTGGCTTATATTGATTTAATCGCTTGCCCACTTCAATTGCTGCCAGTACCATGACCCCTTTCGCTGGACCTATTCCTTTAATGGCTGTCAATTCCTCAATCGTAGCTTCTGACAACAACTTGATTCCTTCAAAATGCATTAACACTCGATTCGATACATCCATTACTGACTCTTGTCTTGTGCCACTCACAAGTAAAATAGCAAGTAATTCTTGATTGGATAAATGGCTGGGGCCAAATTTAAGGAGTCGTTCACGTGGACGATCTTCTTTTGGAACATCTTTAATCATAATGGTTGATGTTTTTGTTACTGTCATTTATTTCCTCCTCTTTAGTCTCGATACAACTATCTTAGCGTAGATTAACAGACACGACCAATCGCTATATTCGTCTTTCATCTGCTTTATTCCTATCGATAAGTACCAGATCTTCAGGGGGTTTTTTTGTTTTGAACCGTATATCTATCTATAAAATGAAATAAAGACTAAAGTAAAGTTTATAAATCAATCTTATTTGTAAGCTCACCTTAGTCTCTCTGCTTTCATCCATTTCAAACTGAAAACCGCTCTAATCTCTTGCGACTGTCGCCTGGATTGCACGGTGATCCATCGTTGTTTTTTTAAATCATTTCGACTACTTAATCTGTTCATATTGTTTCCATGATTTGATGAGTAATTGTTGGGCTTCTTGCACACTTAATTCTGTTACACCATCTTTTAGATATTCATTAATCGCTTCTTCTACAGATCGTACAGATTCTGATTGAATCTGCTGCTTTTTACTCAATGAGGCCCAGTCCTTTATCGATATTTTCTCTTCCTTTTCGAGCAAGCCTAAAGTTGTTTCCCATTGTTTCTCAAATGCCTTTATCCATTGCTCATCATTCTTATTGAGCTTCGCCTGCGACTTTTCCGTCATCCATTCTTTCACATAAATATCTAAATCATTGCTTTCCACTTCTTTCGCTACATCAATTCCCCTTTCCTTGGTCTGCGCTATGCCGACTAATAAGTAAAATTGCTCATCTCTTTCCCAGATAACTGGGATGAAACCAGCCTGATCATAATCTTTAGCAGAGTCAGTGGCATTTTCTTGATTGGAAAATACCCCCGCTTGTAGGACATAAGCGTTCATCCCCACTAATCCAGCTTGTCCTTTCTTTTCATCGCTTCCTTCGTTTTCTTCTTTATTTATTTGTTCATCCTCTTCGTCAGGTTGAGTAGAGGTTACTGCAGTATGTTCTTCAGATCCACCAACATCTGTAAGATTTGTAAATAGTTGAATCATGATGATCCCCATAATGCTTCCGATAATAACAGCGGATATTCCTGCGGTGAGAATAGGTTTAAAATGAAGGGATCGTTGAACTCCCCTTTGCTTCTTTTTGCCAATTTTATTGGGAACTGCTTCTTTTTCATCTATTTTCCTCTGTGGTTTGTTTTCCTGCTTCTCTTTCTTCCATACGAATGCGAGCTTCTTTTTATCCACCTTTTTCCCTCACTCCGCTAGTTTTCATTCAAGACTAGCATAGAGCTATTAAAAAGTAAGGCGATTATTGTCAGACTGGAAATTATTTATTCTACAGAAAACGCCGCTTTATTTGTGACTAGTCACGGTTTTTATTTACATCTGTTCTACGCCCTATATATCTCCTAACTTCTCCTATAAAAGATAAGGAACCCGTAATAAAATAATGGTTTTCCGTTCCTTGGTCATTATCGTTCAGCCGATCCAAAAGTTGTTGCCAATCACTTTCAATTCGAATTGCTTTCGACCCGATCATTTCTCGCAGTTCCTCAACCGTTGCTGCTCTCGGATGAGCAAATGTCGTTACTGTAATCGTTGTAAAATAAGGTAAGAGTTGCTGGATCATGACTGCTATCTCTTTATCCTTAAATGCTGCAAAAATCAAATGTTTCTCCTTCTGTTTATATGTTATTTTGACTGTTTCTAAAAAAACTTTCATACTTGCAGGATTATGTGCCCCATCAACAATGATAATGGGGTCCTGCTGAATCATTTCAAATCTTCCTTGTACTTTAGTAACAGAAATTCCACTGAGCGCCTGATTCCAGTCGATAGTGAAGGCCATTTTTTTCAGTAATACGAGAGCCATCATCGCAATCGAGCTGTTTTTAATTTGGTGTTCTCCTGCCATTTTAATCCTCATTAAAAAATCTTCATCCTTGGAACCCTTCCACTGAAACGTTTGGTTATCATTTATTTCCTTAATGTCCGTATAGATAAAATCCTTTTGAAGCTGATATAGTTGGGCATCATTGTTTATCGCTTCTTGCCTAATCACGGCCTCTGCGGCTAATTGTACATCTCCGATAATCACAGGTACCCTATTTTTAATAATACCTGCTTTCTGATGAGCAATATCAGTAATCTCTTGTCCTAAAAAATGAGTATGCTCTTTATCTACATTTGTTATAATGGATAGGATCGGCTTAAAGCAATTCGTCGTATCTTGTCGGCCCCCCATCCCCGCTTCAATTATGGCAATCTCTACATGTTCCGCAAAGTATAAAAATGCTAGAACTGTGATAATCTCAAATTCTGTTGGATGGTTATTAGCATCATCAAGTAGTATAATCACCGGATACATTTCATTCAAGAGATGTATAAATTCCATTTCAGGAATGGGGGTATTGTTATAATCGATGTGACCGATTAATCCATCTAGACTTGGTGAAGAAAACACACCTACTTTATAATTATTATGAATGAGAGCATTTTTTAAGTAGTGAATGGTCGAACCTTTCCCATTTGTTCCAGCAACATGAATCGCTGCTACTTTTTTCTCGGGATGGTCTACTCCTTCAAGTAACTGATTGACCCTCGATAAGCCTGGTTTAATTCCATGATTTTTCCGTTGTTCAAAGAAAACTTCAACCTCATGCATCGTTTTAAACATGTTGTGCACCTCTTTTACTTCTCTTATTGGTGATTATTAGTATACTATTAATCGAATACAACTTACATCAAAGGGGGCTTTTTATACATTGAATCGATCAGGTTGGATTATCTATAATGGCTATTTACCAAGTCCAGCATTTCTGGATTTTGCGGAATGGTTACAGCAAGCGGCCACTGCACAAGCTGTAACCACAACAATCTATAAAAACAGTGAACTACTCGCTTTTTTAACGGGGGATCAATTTGATGTCCTTGCTGATGACAAAGAAGTGTTACCTGACTTTGTTATTTTTACAGATAAAGACATTTATCTAGCCAGACAATTAGAATTACGCGGTATCCGTGTGTTTAACAGTGCGCGAGCAATTGAAGCAAGCGATGATAAAATCACGACATACCAGATGTTAGCACAACACAAACTACCTATTCCAAAAACAATCATTGCTCCTAAACAATTCGGATACCAAGAAGATCTTGATGTTAATTTCGCGAAAAAAATCCATACCTATTTATCATTTCCATTGATCATAAAAGAAGCATATGGGTCATTCGGTGAACAAGTCTATTTAATCAAAACGGAACAACAACTCCAAGAAAAAGTGCGTGAACTGAGTGGAATACCGTATTTATTTCAAGAGTTTATTCAATCCAGTTACGGGAAAGACATCAGGTTACATGTTGTTGGTGATAACGTCGTTGCCTCCATGCTACGCCAATCACAAACAGATTTCCGGGCGAATGTATCTGCAGGTGGGTCAATGGAGGCCTATCAGCCAACTACGGTTGAGAAAGAATTAGCAATTGCCGCTACAAAAGCAATCGGTGCTGATTTTGCTGGTGTTGATTTATTATTTGGACCCGAGCAGAATCCGATTATTTGTGAAGTCAATTCGAACGCCCATATTCGCAATATGTATGATTGTACCGGGATTAATGTCGCAGATGAAATGATTCAATATATTATGGAGTCTTTTAAGAAGGAATGAGGTGTTAAAATGAATGGGTGGCTTATTTATAATAAAAAGGATGCGCTTGAAAATGAGTCCTATATTAAATGGATGATTGATGAATCGAAAAAACAACAACTTTCGGTCACCCTTGTATTGCGAGAAGATATATCCACAGGGATCTTTGCTAATCAGCAAGAAATCCGATTGCACAATCAACCTGTTCGATTACCTCTTTTTGCAATTGTACGTACTATCGACCCGCTTCTCTCACATCATCTAGAGAACGCTGGTGTTAAAACGTTTAATACAGCCTATATTTCAAAGATGTGTAATCATAAATCCATCACACATTATGAACTAAATCATCTCGGCATACCGATGGTTGATTCGCTATTTGTCAAAAAAGCATCCCTTCCTAATCGACCACCATTTATCTTTCCTTTTGTAGTGAAAGAAGCGACTGGTCGCAGTGGAAAACAAGTTCATCTGATTGATTCTCATAAAGAATGGGATCATTTCATATCACTATCCTCCATGGATGATCTTGTTATTCAATCGGCAGATGTAAAGATCGGGAAAGATGTTCGTGTTTTTATCGTAGGGAAGGAAATCGTTGGTGCTGTTTTACGTGAAAATAAGAATGATTTCCGGGCGAATTTTAAACTTGGTGGAACGGCTCAATGGTACGATTTAGACGACCATGAATGGGACATGATCCATAAAATCATCCACCATTTTGATTTTGATTTCGTCGGGATTGATTTTTTAATCAGTCTGGATGGACATCTTCTTTTTAATGAGATAGAGGATGTCGTCGGATCCCGCATACTAAGTGCCGTCAGCTCGATTAATATACTTCAGAAATATAGTACACATATCAGAAAAGTTCTTTTAAGGTCATCATAAAAGCGGAATTTCAAATGGATCGAATCGATCGTTTGAAATTCCGCTTTTTATTAGTCTTTCAGTTCTTTAATTCGTGCTTTGACACGATTGTATTTATCTTGATAGTCAATTTCCTTCTGTTTTTCAGCAGCGACAATTTTCTCCGGCGCTTTTTCTACAAAACCTTTATTCGCTAACTTTCCTTGCACGAGTTTCACTTCTTTATCCCATTTTTCGAGTTCTTTTTCTAATCGTTTAATTTCTTTAGCAAAATCGATCAACCCATCAAGTGGTAAAAATAACTCTGCCCCTGTCACAACAGCTGACATCGCTTGTTCTGGAGCATCAACTTTCGTTGCAATGACGAGTTCACTTGGGTTACAGAAATGTTCTAAATACTGACGATTCTGTTCTAACTCAGCAACGAGTTCTTCGCTTTCCGCTTGAATGAGTAACTTGATTTGCTTAGACATTGGCGTATTCACTTCAGAACGAATATTCCGAACCGAACGAATGATTGCTACAAGTCGCTTCATTTGTTGTGCAGCCTCTTCATCATGATATTCAATCCGCACCTTCGGCCAATCTGCAACGGTAATGGACTCACCCTGATGTGGGAGTTCTTGCCATATCTCCTCCGTTATAAATGGCATGAATGGATGTAACATACGCATCGTCTGATCTAAGACATAGGCCAAAACGGAACGGGTCGTATGTTT
Organism: Virgibacillus sp.; assembly: GCA_035302925.1. Classification (GTDB taxonomy): domain Bacteria; phylum Bacillota; class Bacilli; order Bacillales; family Amphibacillaceae; genus CALAMD01. Next base: position 25,424 of record DATGSG010000140.1, read on the forward strand.
AGCTGATTCATCATCGCCATAGAGAGGGAGTTTAGCCATTTCGATATACCAATCACATAATTCATCCCAAATAAAGTTATACAGGTGGCGACCTGCTTCACCGAATTCGTATTTATCTGTATTTATCGTTACCTGATCAATTGTTTCGTTTAACCTCGTTAAAATCCATTTATCAGCTAGTGACTTCTCTCCTGATAAATCAATCTCATCGTATTGCAATTCTTCCATATTCATTAATGAAAAGCGCGATGCATTCCAAACTTTATTCGCAAAATTCCATGTCGACTCAACGTTTTCCCAATGGAATCGTAAATCTTGTCCTGGAGTTGAGCCCGTTAGTAGGAAATATCGTAAAGAATCTGTACCATATTTATCAATGACTTCCATTGGATCAACACCATTATCAAGTGACTTACTCATCTTCTTTCCATCTGCATCACGAATTAAACCATGGATGAGTACATCTTTAAATGGCTTTTCTCCTGTAAATTCGAGCGATTGAAAAATCATTCGTGCCACCCAAAAGAAAATGATGTCATAACCTGTTACGAGCGCATCTGTTGGGAAGTAACGCTTAAAGTCCTCTGCCTCTTTATCAGGCCAGCCCATTGTTGAAAATGGCCATAGTGCAGAAGAGAACCATGTATCAAGTACATCTTCATCCTGTTTCCAGTTTTCAATGTCCTGTGGAGCTTCTTTACCAACATAAATCTCATTTGTTTCTTTATGATACCATGCTGGTATCCGATGGCCCCACCATAATTGGCGAGAGATACACCAGTCTCTAATATCTTCCATCCAGCGTAAATAGGTTCCTTCAAACCGTTCTGGTACAAAGTTTACCTTATCCTCACCTTGTTGTAACTTTATCGCTTCATCAGCTAATGGCTGCATATTGACAAACCATTGGGTTGATAAATAAGGTTCAACGACTGCCCCACTCCGTTCAGAATGTCCGACCGTATGTGTGTGATCTTCTATACTCATTAAAACTCCTTGTTCTTGTAAATCATGAACAATTTGCTTACGACATTCAAATCGATCAAGCCCTACATATTTCCCTGCATTATCATTCATTGTTCCATCTTCATGCATGATGAGTACTCTTTCCAAATCATGACGCATACCAATATCAAAGTCATTTGGATCATGTGCCGGCGTTATTTTAACGGCTCCAGAACCAAATTCCATATCTACATAATCATCAGCAATAATTTCTATTTCTCGATTGATGATCGGCAGGATAATCTTTTTACCAATTAGATGTTGATATCGATCATCTTTTGGGTGGACAGCAACAGCTGTATCACCAAGCATCGTTTCCGGTCGGGTTGTTGCAATTTCAATCCAATCATCACTATCTTTGATCGGATATCGCATATGATAGAAATGTCCATTCACTTCTTTGTGAATGACCTCGATATCGGAAAGCGCTGTTTTTGTCTTCGGATCCCAATTAATGATATATTCGCCCCGATAAATAAGATCCTTTTCATATAACTTTATAAATACTTCTTGAACGGCATCTGTTAGTCCCTCATCAAGGGTAAATCGTTCACGTGAGTAATCAAGACCGAGTCCCAATTTAGCCCACTGTTCCCGGATGAAGTCAGCATATTCTTCTTTCCACTCCCATGTTTTTTCGATAAATGCCTCACGACCAAGATCATAACGGGATTCACCTTGCTCTTTCAGTTTCGCTTCTACAACTGCTTGCGTCGCTATTCCAGCGTGATCCATTCCAGGTAACCACAAAACATCATACCCTTGCATTCGTTTCATTCTCGAAATCGTATCTTGCATGGTCGTATCCCAAGCATGGCCTAAATGGAGACGGCCCGTTACATTGGGTGGTGGTATAACGACGGTATATGGCTCCTTATTTGGATCGCCACTTGCCTCAAAATACTTACCCTTAAGCCAGAATTCGTACCGGCCCTTCTCAACTTCCTGTGGATCATATTTCGGTGATAATGTCTTTCTATTCGTATCACTCATAAAAACTTCCTCCCTCGATTAATAGTCAATCATCCATACTCAAAAATATAAATGTTATATGCAGATAAATCTTGTTTCCCATCTTCATGAAATGGACAAAAAACAAAAAACCCTCCATCCATTCACAAAGGACGAAAAGGGTATGATTCCGTGTTACCACCTTAGTTTACAAGTAAAAACACTTGTACACTCATAATATGATAACGGAATATATCCGGATTTCTTCTACTTTAGTTCAAAGAAAC
>DATGSG010000141.1:0-13326 GCA_035302925.1 Virgibacillus sp.
TAATAATGATGACTTCACAATTCAAGCAACAGCTGACGAAGTCCGATTATTACGGGCTAAGTTCGACAATATGCACGATTCGGAAATGGGTTCCTTTTGGCGTGCACATGTGCCGATTATGCCTTATCATAATGATCAAGCAAATGATGACTATGATCGCGAAATAACCGAGGCCTTTCAAATGTTATTTGATTTAGGCAATGAAGAAACACGAACCCATATTACACAGATGGGAATATTAACCGATCAACATATGTAATCAAGAAAAACGGAATCAGATGACATCATTCTGGTTCCGTTTCTCAGATGGCATAAAGCAAGAAAGACAATCCTTAGGCGCTAGTTTAATAAAATATATGATTATGATATGGTACAAGTAGTCATTATAATAGGAACGTTAGATTAATAATGATTTCAGTCTCAAAGAGAATGCGTATACCTCTATCAGCTGAATGTATAATAAATGAATGAAAGTAGTTGAAGGCATGTATACATTTATTGATTATTACAAGAATAAAGTAACCTTATCATTTGATGACCATCCCTATTCTGAACAACCTAAACATGTCTGGGTCATTTGTAAATACAATAAAAAATGGCTTTTAACACGTCATAAAGATCGTGGGCTTGAGTTTCCAGGTGGGAAGGTTGAGCAAGGAGAAACGGCAGAAGAGGGTGCGATTCGGGAAGTAATGGAGGAAACCGGGGGTATGATCAAGACACTACATTATATTGGTCAATATTATGTAGAAGGGAAAAGTGATCATATTATAAAAAATGTTTATTTTGCTGATGTTGAAGAGTTAACCGATCAACCTACTTATTATGAAACAGAAGGACCCGTATTACTCGAAACCGTACCAATAAATGTGAAGCATAATGAACGATATAGCTTTATCATGAAGGACGATGTCTTAACCTATTCGCTGCAATACATAGAAGAAAAATATAATATATGATCTATCCTCAGCTTTCCGGGCTGAGGATAGATCATCGATGAGATTATGCCGTATGTTTCATGAGCCAGCTCTCAATTTTTTCAACAAGCTTATACATGAGAGCCGCAATGATTGCGATAAGAACAAGGCTCGCCATGACAAGTGTGAAATCAAATACTTGAAAGCCGTAGATAATTAAGTAACCGAGGCCTTGTTTAGAAACGAGAAATTCACCGACGATTACACCGACCCAAGCTAGACCAACATTTACTTTTAATGTTGAGATCATCGTTGGTAATGTGGCTGGGAATACGGCTTCTTTAAAACATTGCCATCTTGTTGCTCCGAAACTTTTTAACACTTTTTCATAATTTGGATCAACACCTTGAAATGCTGCATACACAACAAGGGTTGTAATAATAACGGAAACCATTGCCCCCATCGCAATAATTGACACATAACCAGGGCCTAAGGCAACAATGAGAATGGGGCCAAGTGCCACTTTAGGCATGGCATTCATGATGACGAGATAGGGGTCCATTATTTTAGAGAAACGTGTAGATGACCATAACGCAGAAGCGATCATGATGCCACATACTGTTCCAATGATAAAACCAAGAACCGTTTCAAACAATGTTATCTGAACATGCATGATCATGGAGCCATCTGTAATTTTAATTGTCAGTAACTGTATGATTTTTGCAGGTGAACTAAATAATAAAGGATCAATCCAATTGAAGCGACTCGCAACTTCCCAAATGGTAATGAACGAGATGAGAATAAAGAATTGCCAAAAGAGGATCGTTCTTTTTTCTTGTTTTATTTGTCGCTTATATTCGTTGTATAGATGGTGATCATTCTTCGATTTCATAGTGCACCACCCTCTTGTTCATCTTTATTTAATTCATCCCATATTTTATCAAATAAGAGTTGGTACTTCGGATGCCTACGAACGAGGAAAGGCGTTTCATTCCGTAACTCTAAAGGCACATCGAATATTTTATTCATTGTTCCTGGATTTGCTTTCATAATGAAAATGCGATCGCTCATCGAAATGGCTTCTCCAATGTCATGTGTGACAAGGATGGCTGTTTTTTGATAAGCTTTAAGCAACTGGAAGACTAAATCCTCCAGTTTTAGTTTTGTTAAATAATCAAGTGCAGAGAATGGTTCATCAAGTAAGAGGATGTCTGGATTGGTAATTAGCGTGCGAACGAGAGCAGCCCGTTGCCGCATCCCACCTGATAGGGAGTCTGGGTAATCATGAGTGACGTCAGCAAGACCAACTTCACGTAATAGATTCATTCCCTCCGTTTTTAAATCGGTTGTATTTGTCTGCTTGATTTTTGGTCCGAGTAGTACATTATCGATAATCGTCTTCCAAGGGAATAAATAATCTTGCTGGAGCATATAGCCGATCGAGTCTTCTAAGTGATGATGATCACGGTGTTTTAGGCGGACTGATCCTTCTGTCTGTTCAATAACTTGCGCAATAATCGATAAGATCGTTGATTTTCCACAACCACTCGGGCCGAGTATGGAAACGAATTCACCTTCCTTCACGTTCATCGATATCTGATCCAATGCTTTTGTATAACCTTTTGTGGAAAAAAAGTGATGTGAAATATTGTCTAAGGTTAGAAATGACAAGGTTATTCCTCCTTAGTTTTGAATTACTTTTTCAGCAAATGTATTGTTAACTAATTCCTCGTAGGGAACATCTTCAGGAAGTTCATCAGCTTCTTCCATAATGTCTTTCAATGTTTCCCAGCCGTCTTCATTAAAAATCGGGTCTGTGGCGAATGAATTCTGTTCTTTATAACGTTTGATCGAGGCAGCGAGCATATCGATATCTGTATCCTCAAAATAGGGATGAATGACCTCGCTAATTTCTTCAGGACTACTTTCATCTACCCATTGTTGGGCCTTATAAATTGCTCTTGTAAATTGAAGGGCTTTATCCTCATCTTCTTCTAAGAAACTTTGTTTAGCCATAAAAACGGTATATGGTACATGACCGGATTCTTCGCCAAAGGATGCGACAATATGACCCTTTCCTTCTTGTTCCATGATGCTCGCAGTAGGTTCGAATAATTGTACATAATCGGCATCTCCAGAAACGAACGCACCGGGAATATTTGCGAAATCAATGTTTTGTAGTAATTCTAGATCGTGATGTGGATCAATCTCATGTTTTTTCAGAACATATTCACCAACCATTTGCGGCATTCCACCTTTTCTTTGGCCAAGAAAAGTCTGATCTTTAACCTCATCCCAACTAAAATCATCATGTGGTTCTTTCGCTACTAAAAATGTACCATCTGTTTGTGTGAGTTGGGCAAAGTTGACCGCATAATCTTTTGGTGATTGTGCATAGACATAAATGGATGTTTCGGCTCCAACAAGAGCAATGTCAGCGTTATCCGATAGTAAAGCAGTCATTGTTTTATCCCCACCCCATGTCGTTTGTAACTCTACGTCTAATCCTTCGTCTTTAAAGAAACCTTTTTCCAGTGCTACATATTGTGGAGCATAAAATACCGACCGGGTAACTTCGGCAAGTTGAATGGTCGTGTTTTGATCTGAACGACAAGCTGTGAGAAATATAAGTAAGATTAATAATATAAAAAGTCTGTACATTAAGGTTTTCATTACACCCACCCCTTTCAATTATAATCATTCGATGTCAAATTAAACTATGCAAGGGGCTAAAAATGTGTGAATGCCTAGAGAGTTTGTAGATAGAAAGAGGAGAACCTTAGTTTTTGTAGGAAAGTGAGGGTATATGAATAAAAAAAAGAACCAAATCGTTAGACAATTTGGTTCTTTTAAAAATGGACGATTTGAATCGATATAAGATTGATTACACAATTGGACCGGCTTGTTTGATCGCTTCACTGACATTCGAAAAGCTTTCAAAGTTTTGATGAAATTTATTGGCGAGTGAGATAGCTTCTTCATCATATTTGGCTGGATCTGACCATGTATTCCTTGGTACTAAGATGCGGTCGGGTACGCCTGGTACATGAATCGGAATTTCAAGACCGAAGATGGGGTCTTTCTTTGTTTCGATTGTATTGAGTTCACCTTCCAGCGCCGCATGGACCATCGCTCTCGTATAGGTTAGATTTATTCGGCTCCCAACACCATAACCGCCACCTGTCCATCCCGTATTGATAAGAAAAACATTCGAATTGAATTCATCAATTTTATCACCGAGCATTTCCGCGTACATATTTGGTGCTAACGGCAAGAATGGAGAACCAAAGCAAGCAGAAAAGGTAGCTTCTGGCTCGGTAATGCCACGCTCTGTTCCAGCTAATTTACTCGTGTATCCACTCAGGAAATGGTACATGCCTTGGTTTCTCGTTAATTTACTAATTGGCGGTAATGTGCCCGAAGCATCAGCCGTTAGAAAAATAATCGTATTCGGATGACCACCAACACTTGGTGAGACAATGTTTTCGATATTATCTAATGGATATGCTGCACGTGTGTTTTCCGTTAAAGTGAGGTCATCATAATTTGGAAGACGTGTATCTTTATCCAACACGACATTTTCTAATACAGAACCAAAACGGATGGCACTAAAAATCTGGGGCTCTTTTTCCTCAGATAGATTATCACATTTCGCGTAACAACCGCCTTCAATATTAAAAACGCCTTGTGGGCTCCACCCATGTTCATCATCACCAATTAATTTTCGTTCTGCATCCGCGGATAAGGTTGTTTTACCTGTACCTGAAAGGCCAAAAAATAATGCTACATCTCCTTCCTTACCTACGTTTGCCGAACAATGCATCGACAACACATCATTTTGGGGTAAGTAAAAGTTCATCACGGAGAAAATAGACTTCTTAATCTCACCGGCATATTCAGTCCCACCAATAAGAATGATTTTCTTCTTAAAAGAAATGAAAACAAAAGCTTCAGAATTTGTACCATCTACTGCCGGATCCGCTTTAAAAGTAGGAGCAGAAAGAATCGTGAATTCTGGTTGAAGTTCTTTTAACTCCATAACAGTTGGTTCAATAAACATTTGCTTTGCAAATAGATTATGCCAAGCATATTCTGTAATGACTTGAAGAGGTAGCTGATGATTTTTATCAGCACCGGCGAATCCTTTAAAAGAAAACAGTTCATTTTTGTCCTGTAAATGGTTGACTACCTTATTATGCAATTTATCAAAAGAAGCTTCATCGACCGCTTTGTTAACAGGTCCCCAATCAACTAAAAGATCTGACACTTCGTCTCGCACGATAAAACGATCCTTAGGTGAACGTCCGGTATATTTTCCGGTTTCTGTACAAATTGCTCCTGTAGCAGATAAGTCAGCTTCATTAAGGTGTAAGATCTTTTCGACTAATACTGGTGTGGATAAGTTTTGATGTACTTGCTTATGTGTTAATAATTCATTCAATAAAGATGATTGTTTCACCGTATTCATGTACTAAAACCGCCTTTTCTTTGTCAATTTGTGTGGACATCGATTCATTTGTTCATAATAAACCTAAAACTGTGTAATTAGTATAACACATTGAATCTATTAGTCCATACAATATATGAGTGAACTTAAAAGAAGTTCATTTTAGCTTAAAAATGAACACATAAAAAGTAGCTATAAACCTGAGTGGGTCAAGTTTGTTGTAATAGAATTATTGGGTTATTTGCTTTGTACTTATATTATAACCTGTACCTGAAGATAAATGAAAAGTAGGTGGATATGTACGATTTCGGTATCTTAATTGGAATAAATAGGGGGATATAAATGGTTAAACAAGTTGACTTATTTTATCAGTTTCGATACGATAAGATTAAGCAATTACTCTCTTATTAAGAGTCGGTGGAGGGACAGTCCCTATGAAACCCGGCAACCATCACGAATGTGAACTGGTGCTTACCTGAGGCAAGGATAATCCCTTGAGCAATAAGAGTGAAAGGCCGACCCTTTCCTCATTATTCTGGGAAAGGTTTTTTTATTGCTTATTTATAAAACACCTCATAGATGGACGTGGAATGTTAGAGTCGAGAAAAATAATAGAGAGGATCTAGATATATGACTACAAATCGTCGTTTGTTTACGTCTGAGTCTGTTACGGAAGGTCACCCGGATAAAATGAGTGACCAAATTTCAGATGCGATCTTAGATGAAATATTAAAAAATGACCCTTATGCACGTGTAGCATGTGAAACAACAGTTACGACAGGGTTAGTATTAGTTGCGGGAGAAATTACGACCGATACATATGTCGATATTTCAGCCGTTGTTCGAAATACGATTAAAGAAATTGGTTATACACGAGCCAAGTTTGGTTTTGATGCGGAAACATGTGCTGTTTTGACCGCTATTGATGAGCAATCTGCTGATATTGCAGGTGGAGTTGATACATCACTGGAATCAAGAGGAAGTGAAGTAGGGGTGGCCACAATAGGAGCGGGAGATCAGGGCTTAATGTTTGGCTATGCCTGTGATGAAACCGAGGAATTAATGCCATTACCGATTTCGTTGGCTCATCAATTAGCAAAACGATTAGCAGATATGCGTAAAGAAGATGTGTTATCTTATTTACGACCTGATGGGAAGACACAAGTTACAATTGAATACGATGAACAAAATCAGCCGATTCGTGTAGATACGATAATTATATCTACGCAGCATCGTGAAGATATCACATTGGAACAAATTAAAGCGGATATGATTGAACAGGTCATTCATCCAATCGTTCCTGAACATTTACTGGATGAGTCTACAACAATCCTCGTTAATCCAACAGGCCGTTTTGTGATTGGTGGGCCACAAGGTGATGTCGGATTAACGGGCCGAAAGATTATTGTTGATACATATGGAGGGTATGCACGCCATGGTGGTGGTGCATTTAGTGGAAAAGATCCGACAAAAGTTGACCGTTCAGCCGCTTATGCTGCTCGTTATGTTGCTAAGAACATCGTTGCTGCTAAACTCGCTAAGAAGTGTGAAGTTCAGCTTGCATATGCGATTGGTGTTGCGGAGCCAGTCTCCATTGCGATTGACACGTTTGGAACAGGTGTTGCTCGTGAACAGGACTTAGTTGCCGCAGTCCGGCAGTTATTCGATTTGCGTCCTGCAGGAATTATCCAAATGCTTGACTTGCAAAAACCGATTTATAAAGATACTGCAGCATATGGCCATTTTGGCAGAACTGATATTCATTTTTCTTGGGAAGAGACGGATAAAGTTGCTGATTTACAAGCTTTATTAGAAATAGTAGATTAATAATAAAAAGCCTGTTAAATGGACTTCCATTTAACAGGCTTTTTTAACGGTAATGATGACTTGAGATGATCAGTCATAAATTTATCTCTTTGATTTATTTTCCTAAGTCTGTATTGGCTTTATAGTATTGACCTTTTTCAAAATAAGAAACGCGGATACGATCCATTTCATCATAATCCTTTTCAGTCAGTTTCCTAACTACTTTTGCAGGTCTACCGAATGCCAATGTATGTGGTGGGATTTTTTTCCCGGGAGGAACAAGACTACCAGCTCCGATGTATGCGTTCTCACCGATCTCCGCACCATCTAAAATAAGCGAGCCCATCCCAATAAGAGCATTGCTTTTAATTGTCGCCGCATGCAATGTAACTTGATGACCGATCGTTACATCATCACCAATGGTAACGGGGAGGTTAGGGCTTTGGTGAATCATGGACAAGTCTTGAATATTTACCCTTTTTCCAATATAAGTCGGGGCAACATCTCCACGAATTACCGTCTTAAACCAAATGCTAGCATGCTCTTCGATGGTCACATCACCGATAATGACCGCATCTTTTGCAATAAAAGCAGAATCATGAATCGTAGGCTTTATATTTTTATAATGATGAATCATTTGAAACCTCCTCAAGTTTATGAATATAATCTTAAGTATAACAAAGATTTACTAAAAAAATAGCCTGGAAATTGATCATTCACACCATAGAATCAACCATGTGTAAGAGGAGTACATCGTCATTATGATTCGAGTACTACTCTTATATGAATGAATTTCATTACCCTTGATAAAAACTACTTTTTTTGGATGGCAATGATAAATGGTGGGTTGTTTTTTTGATTAATAAATCCGTATTGCAGCACATTATAGGCTTTTTGATCGAGACGAATAACATGTTTAAGTATCGCTTCTTTTTCAGTTTTTCCACCATCATGCCCGTGATAGACTACAATAACGATGAGACCATTCTTTTTTAAATACATCAGAATCGTCTCAATGGCAGCAATCGTTGATTCGCCTTCGGTAATTATCGCTTTATCACCCTTCGGTAAATAACCAAGGTTAAAGATTGCGCCCCCAACTTGTCCTTTTAAATCATCAGATAAGTATTTCGCTGTATGTGCATGACTATCATTGATAAGTGAAACGTTTTGGGCATTATTTTCATCGACAAGCTGTCGTGTGTTTTGAATGGCTTGACGTTGTATGTCGAAAGCTAAAACGCGACCTTCATCGCCTACCGTTTTGCTTAGAAATACCGTGTCATTTCCATTACCACATGTCGCATCGATAACGGTTTCTCCTTTAGAAACCGATTCTTCTAATAAATGGTGAGCATAGTTCAATATTCCTTTAATCATCGGATAACACATTCTTTCCTATGTATTTATTTAATACATCTTACCATGAAGAACGTCAAACGGAAAAGCAAACGCGCACGTTCACTCTATAAAAGGATATAGTGAGGGAACTATATAAAGGCGCGTCTAATAAAAGTAGTTGCTATATAATCCTTAATCAATCAAATGAATTTCATAATTACCAATGTGGCACTAAACCGGTATTATGAAATTCATTAAATCAGGTGAAAAAAGATGAATGATAGTGTATCTTGACAATCATAGCTTCATTCACTACAATTCGATATAAATAAGAGAATGTAATCTGTAATGACGTTATCAAGGAATAGTAATATTTTATCTAGGCATAGAGAGGCAGTGGGTAGTGAAAACTGTCCCTAGATAACATGTGAACTCACCTTTTAGGTTGCAAGGATGAACAAAGTAGTTCTTGCCGTTAATCTGCGTTAAAGATACAAAGTGAACGTAATGATTTACGTTAATTTGGGTGGTACCGCGGGAAAAGCTTCTCGTCCCTTTTATTAGAGGGATGAGTAGCTTTTTTTAATCTCAAATTATTTACTGAAAACACATAACAAATTTGCGTGGCAATTATAAGGAGGATTATCAAATGGATTTTAATCATGAAAAAATCGAGAAAAAGTGGCAACAATATTGGGCAGATCATAAGACGTTCAAGACTGATACATATTCAAATAAAGAGAAAGTATATGCACTAGACATGTTCCCATATCCGTCTGGATCAGGATTACATGTTGGTCACCCGGTAGGGTATACAGCAACTGATGTTTATTCCAGAATGATGAGAATGAGAGGTTATGAAGTCCTACATCCGATGGGGTGGGATGCTTTTGGTTTACCGGCCGAGCAGTATGCATTAGATACGGGCAATAGTCCAGCAGCATTCACATTGGAGAATATTGCAACCTATAAAAGGCAAATTCAAGATTTAGGTTTTTCATATGATTGGGATCGGGAAATTAATACGACGGATCCGAGTTATTATAAATGGACACAGTGGATTTTTACAAAATTGCATGAAAAAGGGCTCGCATATATAGATGAAGTTAATGTCAACTGGTGTCCCGCTTTAGGAACCGTACTTGCCAATGAAGAGGTAATTGATGGTAAAAGTGAACGTGGCGACCATCCGGTTGTAAAGAAACCGATGAAACAGTGGATGTTGAGAATCACTGAATATGCGGATCGTTTATTGGAAGATTTAGATGAGCTTGATTGGCCTGAAAGCATTAAAGATATGCAGCGAAATTGGATTGGTCGGTCAGAAGGTGCTGAAGTTACCTTTACAATTGATCAATATGAAAAGGACTTTTCAGTATTCACAACGCGTCCTGATACATTGTTCGGAGCTACATATGCTGTATTGGCGCCTGAACATCCTTTTGTTAAAGAAATTGTTAGTAAGGAACAACATGATGCCGTGACAACCTACGTAAATGAAGTAACAAATAAATCCGAAATTGAGCGAACTGATGCCACGAAAGAAAAAACGGGTGTTTTCACAGGGGCATATGCTATCAATCCGATCAATAATGCTGAAATTCCGATCTGGGTTGCAGATTATGTATTAATGACATACGGTACAGGAGCCATTATGGCTGTTCCTGCACATGATGAACGCGATTATGAGTTTGCTTCAAAATATGATATTCCAATTATTGAAGTTGTCGCAGGTGGAGATATCTCTAATGAACCGTATGTTGGCGATGGTGAACATATCAATTCAGGATTTTTAAATGGTTTAAATGAAAGTGAAGCCATTACGAAGGCGATTCAATGGTTAGAAGATGAGGAAAAAGGTAAAAAGGAAGTCACTTACCGTTTACGTGATTGGTTGTTTTCAAGACAACGTTATTGGGGTGAGCCGATCCCGATTATCCATTGGGAAGACGGTACACAAACGACTGTTCCGGAAGAAGAGTTGCCATTAATATTACCGGAAATGACGGAAATAAAACCGTCGGGAACAGGGGAATCGCCGCTAGCTAATAGTGAGTGGGTGAATGTCGTTGATCCTGAAACAGGAATGAAAGGTCGTAGAGAAACGAATACGATGCCACAATGGGCGGGAAGTTGCTGGTATTACTTACGATTTATTGATCCTACGAATACAGAAATGATAGCTGACCCTGAAGCCTTAAAAGCGTGGCTACCAGTAGATATATATATCGGTGGAGCAGAACATGCTGTTCTTCACTTACTATATGCTCGTTTCTGGCATAAGTTTTTATATGATATTGGTGTTGTTCCAACAAGTGAACCATTCACGAAGCTATACAATCAAGGAATGATTCTTGGGGATAATAATGAAAAAATGAGTAAATCAAAAGGAAATGTGATTAGCCCTGATGAAGTAGTAGCTTCACATGGAGCAGATACACTTCGCTTGTATGAAATGTTCATGGGTCCTTTAGATGCTGATGCAGCTTGGTCAACAAATGGACTTGATGGTGCAAGGCGTTTTCTAGATCGCGTGTGGCGCCTCGTTATTAATAACGAAAAACAAGAAAGCGAGCATGTTGTTACGAATGAGGAATCTTCATTAACGAAGATTTATCATGAAACAATTAAAAAGGTAACAACAGACTTTGAAAACCTCCATTTCAACACAGCTATTTCACAGTTGATGGTGTTTGTAAATGAAGCTTATAAGGAAGAGACCATTCCACAAGAGTTTATCAAAGGCTTTATTAAAGTCCTTTCACCAATTGCCCCGCATATTAGTGAGGAATTGTGGAGTCAGCTCGGTCATTCAGGCTCGATTAGTTATGAAGAGTGGCCGACCTATAACGAAACCTATTTAATTGAGGATGAAGTAGAAATTGTCATCCAAGTGATGGGGAAAGTTCGTTCAAAAATCAGTGTGCCTAAAGATATCTCTAAGGAAGAACTTGAGAAGTTAGCTTTAGCAGACCAAAAAGTTCAAGAGTGGACAAATGATAAAACGATACGAAAAATAATTGTCGTACCAGGTAAATTAGTTAATATCGTAGCAAATTAAAGGAAGCGGGATCCTATCTGAATGAAGATAAGATCCTGTTTTTTAAATTTAACGGTTCGAGATTAACTCTGTTTGTAAAATAATCCATTGATTATTTTCGTAATACCATACCGTTTCAACAGTCCCCAAAGGATCATTCTCTGGCAATCCATATAAATATTGCTCGCTTTTAAGGCCATGACCATTATTTTCATTCATAAAAAGCGGTTCATAGTTCATGGTGGATGCTAATTTCGGGGAAAATGATTTAATTACGGTTTGGTCCTCATTATAAATCCCGTTCTTAATATAATCTGCTGATTCTGTTGAAATATCTAATTGATGAACATCACTCTTTGGAGAGAGTTGGACGTTGACTTTAAAGTTGTTTTCATAAGTCGTATCAATATAATGTTGCACAGGCATCGGGATTTCTTTTAAAGTACCGTTCGTTAAAGAGTGTAATTGAGTTTTCATAAGCCCTTTATCCATATTCGTTTCTGCCATAAAAAGCAGATTATTGACATCATCTTGATTCAAATCAAGGAATTGAATTTCAGGTTGATAACCACTACCATAAGAAATTCGCCATTGCTCGGAATCGTCATTGGTAATAGTCGCCCAAATATCTCGGTAATAATCACTGTCATCAGAGAGTAAGATTCCCTTCAATTCGATCGTCTCTTTTTGACCATTACCTGTAACGTCTTCCTTATATATAGCAATGGTTTTATTTTCGGAGGCTGTGTTTGTTTCTGCATGAACAAACATCGGATCTAAAGTGAATGACAATTGAAATAATAAACAGATGAGAATAGAGTATGGAAAGAAATTTCGAACAGCCATATTGATCCTCCTAAAAAGATTTACAATCCATTCGTCTTATCTTGTGTTAGATTGTTGCATGCTATTCTTAAAAAACGTATTATATTGAATAGTAATAATGAAGTAGAGGAGGAAGTCAGTATGGATGAAGTCAATGAAATATCTACAGTAGAAGTAGAGGGTTTAATGAAAGCAAATAAGCAGATTGCTATAATTGATGTTCGCGAAGCGGAAGAAGTAACTTCAGGTATGATTAGCGAAGCTGTTCATATTCCGATGGGTGAAATACCACATGCCATATCTTCATTTGATAAAAATAAACATTATATACTCGTATGTCGGTCTGGAGCTCGAAGTGATACTGTTGCAAGGTATTTAATGAATAAAGGATATCACGCATCTAATATGGTAGGCGGAATGATTGATTGGCGTGGAGAAATCATTATATAAGAGACAGTTTACAGTGTTTTTAAGATAAGTGTTGACAAGCTTATCAAAACGTAGTAGTATTTATCGTGCTGCAGAAAAGAGATGGATGTTTCTCAGCACAGTATAGCGAATCACGAAGACACTAGAGCGGTTGACAAGCATTGTTAGCTGTGGTAAGATATTGGTGTGTGAGGGAATGAATTTAATTGCTCCTTGAAAACTGAACAGAACAACCAGTATGTTAGAAAGAACATGAATTTGTTCTTTGTACATCAGTATGATCATTACATGAATTATCATTCAACTTTGTTGTTTGATATTCGGTAACTGAACAGCTGATTTTAATACAAGTATGAAACAAGCTAAGATTATTTCATATCATGAAGATGATGTATTCATTTATATCATCCGACTGATGTGTCGAACTTATCTATTATGGAGAGTTTGATCTTGGCTCAGGACGAACGCTGGCGGCGTGCCTAATACATGCAAGTCGAGCGCAGGAAGCAAACGGAAGCCTT
>DATGSG010000142.1:0-4946 GCA_035302925.1 Virgibacillus sp.
TTGTCTGATAAGTTATTGTTGGAGTCCTATTATAAAGCAAATGAATTAAATTTAAGTCCTGATTTCCTCTTGCTTATTGAAGATGAAATTGATAGAAGACATTTAACACATAAACTCAAAACTTTTAATAAAAATGCATAACATCTTACTAGTTACACACTAATACTTAAACCCTTATCTGGATTGAAATATGATAAGGTTTTTTTCTTTTTCCCAGCGGTTATTTTTTTCATTCAATTTTCTGATAGAGGTTTCGCTGCACAAAACCGGACGTCCAAATCGATTTGAGGTGCCAGAAACAATTTTACGGCAGGCGATTGATATTACACATTTTGAAGCATATGATCAAGCGCTATCCAAAAAGAGAAACAAAGCGCATATGTCCATTCGTGAGTCAATATATGTTATCGTCTAACTCTTTATCAAGCAATGGATACTCATGATGACTATCAATCATTTTATAAACTAGAACACTAGATGAATCTTCAACCAGGCGTCATTTAGACAAGAATAAAGACTTTATATCCATAAGCCTGAATATAAAGTCTACGCTTCATTTATTTTAGGGCGATAACCCTTTCATTAAAAACTGTACGGTCCGTTCAACCTCTGCTTCGTCATCCCAATTGTCCGCTGAAGCGATTATATTTCTCGTCATAATATAACCAAGAACAGTCGATCCAGCCATCCGAATTACTGAACTAGCAGGGATAAGTACGATTTCCCCTTTTGCTTGGAAGTGACGAATAACCTGCTGTAATCGTCCAAATATTTCTTTCCCAATATGCTCGATAAATTGTTCCTTTAATTCTGGATGAAATGATATTTCTTGAATTAATATCTGTAAGAGAGACAAGTTTTTTTCAATAAAAACTCTTCGATTATCAATCATCGCTAGAATAAACTCTTCAAAGTGATTAAAATTTGTATCCAAAACCTTATTAATATCCTCTTTAACAATAGGGCCAATAAGATTTACCATCAGTGGATTCACAATCGACAGCAATAATTCCTTTTTGGTTTTATAATGTCTAAAAATCGTTCCCTCCGCCACACCAGCTTTTCTGGCGATTTCACTTGTCGATGTTGCAGCAAAGCCTTTCTCAGCAAATAATTCCGTTGCAGCTGCTAATATATCCATTTGTTTTTCGGTGAATTTTCTCTCATCATGAAACAACTTTTCTCTTGATTTATTATGCTCCAATATATTGTACCCCTTTGTCCTTTATATTTTCCGATACTTCCTCAATGCCAAAACATTTAAGATCATAAACAAGATGGAGAATCCTAATAGTGCAAGAATATCCATATAAATGGCATCCCATCCATATCCTCTAACCATCACATCCCGTAATGCATCCGCTGCATAATATAGAGGTGTGAACGGACCGATCCAGCTCAACCAATCAGAAATTGTTTCCAAATTAAATAACCCTGAAAAGAAAATCTGTGGAATAACAATGACTGGAATAAACTGCACCATTTGTAACTCATTATTAGCAAAGGAGGATACAAGTATTCCTAGAGTGAGAGCTGACAGTGACAGAACAAGCGTAATGAACAGCACATAAATAAATGCACCTTCCATCAGCATATTTAACAGATAAATAGCATAGGCAGCAATAATTGTTGCTTGGATCATCGTGAATAATCCAAACCCCAACACATAGCCCATTACAATTTCCCATTTACGGAGTGGTGTAGAAAGTAGACGTTCAAGTGTACCCGTAGTCCGCTCTCTAATAAAGGACACACCGGCAATTAAAAACACAAAAAAGAATACAAAAAAACCAAGCAGTACGGGTCCAAAATAATCGAACTGTCCCATCTCACTAGATCCGTGTAAATAATCAATTGTCAAATCGCCAGTATTCACATCATTTTCAATGGATGCAAGGATTTTTTGAATCCATTTGATTGTTGCTCCATTTACACTTGGATCACTGCCTTCAAGAAGGATAAGGGGTTCTTTGTTATCAAAGGCTAGATAACCGTCTATCTTTTGTGAGGTCACATCGATTTTCGCTTGATCTTCATCTTTATATTCGGTAATTTCCGCATCTGTTATAGCCATTTCTTCCATAACTTGATCAGGTATATCAACCAAACCAACCTTTGGAACATAATCATCACCAGAAAATACTAAGTGCAACATCGTTAAGACAAGAATCGGTGCAAAAACGAGCAATCCGATGGTTCGCTTATCTCGGACTAATTGCCTTAGGATTCTGATTGCTAAGGCTGTAATCCTCATATTAAGCACCCCCATAAACGAGAAATGATTCTTCAAGTGTTTTCGTATTTGTGTTTTCCTTAAGCTCCTCTGGCGTTCCGATCGCTATTAGACTACCATGACGAATCATTCCTAATCTGTGGCATTTTTCCGCCTCATCCATAACATGTGTCGTCACAATTAGTGTTGTCCCCTTTTTATTAAGTTCATAAAAAGCGTCCCAGATGCTTTTTCTTAAGACTGGATCAATGCCTACCGTTGGTTCATCGAGAATTAATATTTCCGGTTCATGAAGGAGTGCAATTGCTAATGATAATCTTCTCTTCATGCCTCCGGAGTAATTAGAAACAAGCTTGTTTAGATGATCGGATAGCTCAACAACTTGCATTACTTCACTCATTCTTTTCATTTGTCTTCTTCCCTTTAATCCATATAATGCTGAAAAGAACTGCAGATTTTCTTTCGCTGAAAGATCTTCATAGAGCGCATCTGCCTGAGCCATATACCCGATTCTACTGATCAATTTTAATGTAGGCATTTTCTCTTGAAAAAGGAAGTTCTCACCTGATGTAGGCGCATCCAATCCAGCCAGCTGTTTAACTAGCGTTGTTTTGCCAGCACCAGAAGGACCTAACAAACCAAATATTTCGCCCTCCAAGATTTCTAAATTAATATCTTTCAAAACCTCCTGTTTACCAAATTGTTTTGATATGTGACGAATCGATACACATGACGTTGATTTGTTCATCTACCCCACTCCTTTATTATACTTCACCGTAGTGAGTGATTACTCACTATTATTGTATGCTTTGATTAGTTGAATGAATTTCATAATTGCCATAATCAGCAACATCGATACAGCATGTAGTTAAGAATGGTTCAACGAAAATATATGTTGTATCGGTGTTGCACTAAGCTGGTATTATGAAATTCATTATAGTTGCTTGTAAAGCAAATAATCACATTTTAAAAATAAGGATTTAAAAACCAAATCTCATGGTGCTACACGAGATTTGGAATGGGTACGCCATCAGGATGATTGTTCTCTATCCCAAAACAAAAAAAGATGCTGACTAGGTCAACACCCAATGCGACTCCCCGTCGCACAAAAAAATGATTGTAATAGGCTCTTTCGTATTACTTTATTTGTCCACTTTATATTGAAGTGTATAGCCGTTGATATAACACCAGCACAGGCTTTTACTTTAATTACCGGACTTCACCTTTTCCGCTTGTAAAATAATTGACTCAAGAATCTTTGTTGCCGATTCCCCTACACTGAGACGTGGACTCTGACCCGACCAGAGGGACATATATTCTGGACTTTTATGAATCGCAGCCGCTTTTCGAATATCTTTTGTGAGTGTGTTTTGCAATGGATAAGGAAGGATCTGATCCCCATATTCTTTCATTTCATGGATAAATCTATTTTGAATTCCGCGTGCTGGTTTACCACTAAATGCTGAAGTAATGACTGTTTCATTTTCAGTTGCCTGTAAAATGGCCTCTTTATATTGGGCATCTGCACCACTTTCCGTACTTGTTACAAAGGCGGTCCCCATTTGAACACCTTGAGCACCTAAAGCAAATGCGGCAACAACGCCCCTTCCGTCCATGATGCCACCTGCAGCAATGACCGGAATGTTAATATGATCAACTACTTGGGGAACTAATGACATGGTCCCGATCATGGCATTTTCATAAGGCCCTAAAAACGTCCCTCGATGCCCCCCTGCTTCACTACCTTGAGCGACGATCAAATCAACACCTTTTTCTTCGTTTATTATCGCTTCTTCAACAGTAGTTGCCGTTCCAATTACAACAATTCCCGCATCTTTTAAGTCTTTAATCACATCTTTCGAAGGAACACCAAATGTAAAACTACACACCGGCACTCGTTCTTGAAGAATGAGCTCAATCTGTTTATCAAAGACATTTTCGCGATCCTTAATGGCTGGCTCATCTTCAAGTTGCAAATTTTTTCGATAAGGATCTAAAAGCAGCTCTGCATTCTTTAGCTCAGACTTTGTCACACTTGGAAATTCAGGAATAAATAAATTTACGCCATAGGCATGTGGTGTTAATTGCTTAATCTGCCGGATATCATCTTTCATATCGACAGGATTCATATAACCTGCTCCAAGGGTCCCTAAACACCCTGCATTTGATACAGTACTAACAAGATGTGGTGTTGTTATACCACCTGCCATCCCTGCCTGAATGATTGGATACTGTACGTTAAGTCGTTCCATCAATACATGATGATTCCACATATAAATTCCCCCTTGTCCTGTATTTTACGTAAGAATGGAATGAATGTCGATCAAGATATAAGCGTATAAACCTTTTCACCTTTTTGATACATGAATGAATTTCATAATTACCATAACCAGCTATAAATAAGGATTATAAAATTCATTAATATATCCAATAAAAAAGGAATAACTTCATGGACAGACACAATGCCCTCCTACGCATCATAGAGATATTATATAGGCTATGACCTAATCATCATCTGGAGGTGCATGTGTTTGTCTAGTATATTGAGTGCTCTGGCATTACTGATTAAAGAAGCACTTTTCTTCGTATCTTATGTTAAGAATCAAGCATTTCCTCAACCCCTTTCCCCTAAGGAAGAGGCAAAGTACTTAGCAGAAATGGAAAAAGGCAGCCATGATGCAAGGAATAAGTTAATTGAACATAATTTGCGACT
>DATGSG010000143.1:0-2273 GCA_035302925.1 Virgibacillus sp.
CATCATTCCATTGGAGATTTCATTCGAATTCATTTTTATTGCCTGTTAGTACCCAATCGCACACCCGTCTTTTCGAGGATCAGATCCACCTTTAAGCATATTTGTTGTTGGATCAATTAAAATTCCTTGATAACCACCAAACACATCTAATCCTGATATGACCTTATGCCCCTTTTCCATCAATTCCAGCCTCGTTTTGCTTGAGATATCAGATTCCAAGGCGAGACCACCTTCAAAGTGGCGAAAACGAGCAACTTCCCCCGCATCTTGGACATTCATTCCATAATCAATATGGTTCGCCAGCACTTGGACTTGTCCTTGAGGCTGCATATCAGCACCCATAACCCCAAAGGAGAAATAAGGTTGTCCATCTTTCATAACTAAAGCTGGGATAATCGTATGAAAAGAACGCTTTCCTGGTTCCAACGTATTTAAATGATCTTCTTCTAGTGAAAATCCTGCCGCACGACTTTGTAAAAACACGCCTGTTTCACCAGCTACAACGCCTGAACCAAATGGAGTAAAGATACTATTAATAAATGAAATCACATTGCGATCTTTATCTACGACGGTCAAATAAATGGTGTCTCCAACTAATTCAAAGCCCGGCTCTGAATGCTCTCTTTGCTGTAAATCATCAATCAATTCACACCTTATAGCCGCATAATCTCTATCAAGCATTTTCTCAACAGGTGAAGGTGAAAAATCTGGATCCGAAATATAAGCATTCCGATCCGCAAATGCGAGTTTTTTAATTTCTGTAATGAGGTGAATATATTCGGGCGAGTTATGTTCCATTTTTTCTAGATCAAAAGTCTCCAACATATTAAGCATCGATAGTGTTACAACCCCTTGGCCATTCGGTGGAAGTTGATACACATCATGCCCTTTATATTTCGTTGTAATCGGTTCCACCCAAGTTGAACCGTGTGTAGCTAAGTCTTCATAATTCAATAACCCATTATGTTCTTCAACATAATCCGCTATCTCTTTTGCGATTTCGCCTTTATAGAATGCATCTTTACCTTCTTTAGCAATCTTCATTAAAGTGTTTGCTAATTGTGGAATTTTAAAAAAATCGCCCTCTTTAGGTGCCTTCCCATTAATTAAGTATTGATCACTTGCCTCTTTATTTTGTTGCAAAAGTGATTCACTCCGTTTCCATTGTTCCGCAATAATCTCAGAAACAGGGAAACCATTTTCTGCATATTCAATCGCCGGTTGCAATACTTCAGCAAATGTCATTGTTCCGTGTTTTTCTAGAATTTCTGCCCATCCATCTACTGTACCTGGTGTGGTGACCGACAAAATTCCTGATGAAGGCATTTCTGTATATCCTTTGGCTAGATAATACTCTCGACTCGCTTTAAAAGGAGCCCGTCCACTTCCATTGATTGCTTCTACCTTTTTATTTTCTTGATTGTATAAGAGTGCGAACATATCACCGCCTAATCCTGTTTGCATTGGTTCTACAACTGTTAAAACAGCGGCCGTTGCTATCGCTGCATCAAATGCGTTACCCCCTTTTTGTAAAATTGATAGACCTGCGTTCGCTGCTAATGGCTGGCTTGTTGCCACCATACCATTTGGCGCATGAACAACTGAACGTGTTGACTCTGGATTTCCGGCTGGACGATCTGCCATTTTATTTCTCCCCCTATAAATGATGATATTTAAAAACGGTTTTAATATCTTGTAATATACTATACACATACTTATTAGTATGTCAACAGCATTTAAACCACTAATTCGGAATGCATTAAGTATGTTTTTGGCCCAAAACGTAAGTCGCATTCTATATATGGCCACTTTATGTTTTATGCCTGTTTCCAATTTAGTTGGATCTGAAATTTATCGTGCTGTACCATACCCTATTGTTTTCGAAGTAAATAACCTATGATTCATCGTAAAATTCCCCATATAAAAAAGGCGGCTAACCAAATATTGCTTCGGTTGTTTAGCCGCCTTTTTTATCGATGGGCATTAGTTTAATTGTAATGTTTTTTTGGAATTCATTAAGGCATCAATCACATAATCTGCATTAATAACTTCCGCACCTTGGATAACATCATCTTCACTCATGTTGTTATGAATCATGCATGATGAGCATACATGCAACTTGCCACCTTGCTCTAAATAGGTTGGTAAAATATCTTTAATCGGTTGAAACGGCTCGCCAATATCAATTCGATCAGCATAGCCTTTCTCACCGATGTGTACAGCATCTGACATGAGCATGATCTCGACATCATGACCCTTTTCTAATGCTTTAA
>DATGSG010000144.1:0-30002 GCA_035302925.1 Virgibacillus sp.
GGGTGCGGCAATGGCATTTAGTTCCGTCTCCGTTGTATTGAATGCGTTGCGTCTTCAGAAAGTGACGATAAAGAATTAATTATAAAATAGGGCTTATCTCGATAAGCCCTATGCTTCCATACTAAAAAGCAAAAAAGTAACTGTTGAGTACAGTGACTTGTACGCAACGCTACTTTTGATTGGAGGGTCAGTCCCCCACTACTTTACAGTGATACAGCACTAGCATAGCGGGGGACTGACCCCTCTTGACCACTCTGGTCTAAAGTGTTATTCTGTCATTAATCGACCATATTGGTCTATTTCGTATAAAGATGAATAAAATAATTACAAAGGAGAGTCAAGTCATTCCGCAACCATTTAACAACCTTGAACCGAGTAAACAAAAACGAATTATTGATGCTGCGTTAAAAGAATTTGCAGAAAATGGGTATGAAAGGGCTTCGACAAATCAAATTGTTAAACATGCTGAAATTGGTAAAGGAATGCTTTTTTATTATTTTGAAAATAAACAAGGACTCTACCACTATTTAATCGACTATGCCATCAGCACGATAGAACGCGAGTATTTAAAACAAATATATATGGAAGAAAGAGATTTTATCGAACGGTTTAGCCAGATCACAGAAGTGAAAATGACGTATCATTATGAGAATCCTAATGTAAGTAATTTCATCTCAAATATGTATCTAGATGATGAATTAGATTTACCAGAACACCTTGAAAAGCGATTGGGTGAGATGATGGAAGAGGGATTATCTAAGCTGTATGAAGATATCGATTACACCCTTTTTCGTGAAGATATTGACGTGGAAAAGGCTTTTCAACTTATTCGTTGGTCAATGGAAGGCTATCAGAATGATTTATTAAATGAGCTCAAAGGACAGAATATCGCTTTACTTAACTTGGATCCATATTGGGATGAGTTTTACGAATATCTAGCTATTTTAAAAACGACTTTTTATAAAACGGAGGAGGAGTAAAATGTCTGTCTTAAAAATCACGAATCTTACAAAAACATTCGGTAACTTTACTGCCTTAGATGGTGTCAATCTTGAAGTTAACAAAGGTGAAGTGTATGGGTTTATTGGTCCAAATGGTGCGGGAAAATCAACAACGATTCGCGTGTTACTCGGTATTATGAAAGCGGCTTCAGGTGGGGCAACGATTTTCGGTCAGGATGCTTGGAAAGAGGCAGTTGATATACATAAGCGGATTGCTTATGTACCAGGAGATGTAAATCTTTGGCCCAATTTAACCGGTGGAGAAGTGATCGATCTATTTGTAAAACTTCGTGGAACGAACAATAAAAGCAAACGGGAAGAGCTCATTAAAAGGTTCGATTTAGATCCAACCAAAAAATGTCGCACCTATTCAAAAGGCAATCGCCAAAAAGTCGCATTAATTGCTGCTTTTTCATCTGATGCGGATTTTTATATTTTAGATGAACCGACATCAGGTCTTGATCCATTAATGGAACGGGTTTTCCAAGAGTGTGTTCTGGAAGCGAAGGGCAAAGGTAAAAGTGTCCTTCTTTCCAGTCATATTTTATCAGAAGTGGAAAGATTATGTGATAAAGTTAGTATTATTCGAGAAGGAAAGATTATTGAATCAGGTTCTTTAGATGAGTTACGTCATTTAACGAGAACGATTCTTCATGTTGAAACAAAAGATCCGATGCCGGCTTTAGATGAGGTAAAAGGTATTCATGACATCGAAATTGAAGATCAAACATTTACATTTCATGTTGATACAGAGGAACTGGATCAAGTTATGAAATATGTGAGTCAATTTGGGATTGTGAAGCTCGAAAGTGCCCCACCAACATTAGAAGATTTATTTATGCGCCATTATGAAGGGACTGCCTCAGAAAATGGGGGTGTATCGTAATGAATAAGCAATTATACAATAAAACAGGTACTCTATCACGATTCATCTTACGGAGAGATCGAATTCGGATTCCCCTCTGGTTAATCTCTCTATCTCTCATTACATTTGTCGTCGCTAATGCATTTACGAATCTATATGCGACAGGCCAAGATCGACAAGCCATTGCTGAAACAATGAATAATCCTGCTATGTCAGCGATGGTTGGTCAAGGATATGGCTTGGATAACTATACAAATGGGGCGATGATGGCCCATCAAATGTTACTTTTCACGGGACTTGCTGTGGCGATTATGACCATTTTACTCGTTGCGCGTCATACACGGGCAGATGAAGAGGATGGTCGGATCGAAATGATTCGTTCCTTACCGACTGGCCGCCTAGCAAACTTAAATGCTACTGTCCTCGTTGTATCTGGAGTGAATGTATTGTTAGCTTTAATGGTTGGTTTTGGATTGTATGCTTTAGGAATTGAGAGCATGGATTTACATGGATCCTTATTATATGGGGCTGCTTTAGGTGCAACAGGAATCTTTTTCACAGCAGTTACAGCATTATTTGCCCAGCTTTCTGAAAATGCTCGTGGCACGATTGGACTATCTTTTGCAGCATTAGGTGTCGCATATTTGATCCGGGGTATTGGTGATGCTGGCAATGGAGCTGTATCTTGGTTTTCACCACTTGGCTGGGTGCTAGGTGCGGAAGTGTATGTGAATAATTATTTGTGGCCCATTTTATTAACAATCGGTGTGGCACTTGCACTTATTATACTTGCGTTTTACTTGAACGCCATCCGGGATTTAGAATCTGGATTTATTCCAGCGAAACCTGGCAGAAAATACGCATCCCGGTTTTTGCAAAATCCGCTTGGTCTGGCATTCAGACTTCAGCGTACAGGCATCATTGCTTGGATGGTTGCTATGGTGCTACTCGGAGCCTCCTATGGTTCGGTACTAGGTGACTTGGAATCCTTTTTTGCGGGTAATGACATGATGAAAGACCTTTTAACGTCTGTTGATGGATTTTCACTAACCGAACAATTTATCCCCATGTTGATGACTGTTATGGCAATGATAAGTACGGTTCCAGTTCTGATGACCATGTTTAAGCTTAAAGGTGAAGAGGGAAAAAATCGTACCGAACATATACTGGGGCGGGCTGTATCCCGTACACAACTGCTTGGAAGTTATTTTATTATCTCCATTGTTGTCGGCTTTGTGATACTTTCACTAACTGCGGTTGGCCTTTGGTCAGCTGGATCAGTCGTAATGGAAGACGGAATCGCATTTGGTAGGATCTACGGAGCTGCAATGGTTTACTTGCCAGCACTATGGATGATGACAGGTCTTGCGGTATTATTGGTCGGTATCGTACCGAGGTTAACTGGATTGACGTGGCTTTACTTAGGATATTCCTTTATTGTCGTCTACCTAGGTGGGTTACTACAATTCCCGGAATGGATGAGTAATCTTTCACCATTTGGTCATATTCCCCAACTACCAGTTGAGGATATGGACTTTATGAAGGCAGCTGTATTAACGATCATTTCGATTATATTGGTTGTTATCGGATTTATTGGCTATCAAAAGCGAGATATTGAAGGATAATAAAATAAGAAGGGGTCAGTCCCCCCCCGCTATGCTAGCGCTTTATCACTGTAAAGTAGCGGGGGACTGACCCCATTTGATGTTTTGGTTATTATTTTAAGTATCTGTTCATATAGATGAGATAGGGAGAATTGGACAAGGGGGCTAACTAATGATTGCAGGCTTACCATGGTGGGTATATACGATGATTGTATTTATCTTTTTAAGTGGATATATGGCATTTCGAGCGATGCGTGCGGAACGGAAACTTGAACAACAATATATTGAGCATGAGGGAAACGTATATATGGATCGGATGCGTATGGAGAGAGAAAGAAAACAAACGAATCAAAGACAAATTGAAAATTAAAAAAAGCCCACACAAACTTGTGTGGGCCTTCGAATTATGTCACTAGGATCTTATTCTTCTACTGGCGCTTCCTCTGCAGGAGTTTGGGGTTCAAATAAATCTTCGAACTCCTCTACTTTAACATCTACTTTTGCGTCTTCTATGATCTTATCAATTTTAGCTTGTGCTTCAGCAGGGTCAATCGCACTGATTTTATCCGTTAATAATTGATCTTTAATTTCTTTCTCGTTATCTTCAAGCGATCCGATATCGTCTTCGCTATCTCTTGTGTCATTTACTTTAATAATATGAAATCCAAACTGGCTTTGTACAGGATCACTAATATCGCCTTTCTTCATATTATAAGCAGCTTCTTCAAATTCAGGAACCATGTCTCCGACTGAGAAGTAACCAAGATTTCCACCGTCTTCAGCCGAACCATCAGATGAATATTCTTTCGCTAGCTCCTCAAAATCTTCATCCTTATCAAGCTTTTTCACAACTTCATTAGCGGTTTCTTCATCCGCAACTAAGATATGTTGGGCATCGATTTCCTTGTTCATTCGATCATATTGCTCTTTAATTTCCTTATCCGTTATTTCTAATCCTTCAGAAAGGGCAGCTTTTTGTAATAAGCTTTGTTTAATGACATCTTTAAAGGATTCTTCGTCCGTAAACCCTTCATTTTGTAGCCACATTTCAAAATCCATACCTGTTTCTTCTGCTTGTTCTTTATATTTTTTGACTTCACTATCGATTTCGTCTTTTTCTACTTTGTATTTATCTTCTAACACTTTAGTCGTAACAAGCTGATATAAGGTTGCTTCACCATAATCATCTTTTAAAGCTTCATAAAATTCTTCCTTTGTAACGTCACCGGCAGCAGTTTTGACAACCGCTTCATCACCAGAACCACCGCATGCGGCCAACCCTAAAATGCTACCTGTTAGAATAAAGGCAGTAACTATCTTTTTCAATAAGAACACTCCTAATTTTAATAATACAATCTATTTGTCGTCTGTCTAATATATCATAGTTGCTTTAATCTGAAAAATATTAGAACACTTTCTATCTGAAAATAAAGTTTTCGCTAAAAAAGAGGATGAAGATCTTAATGAATTTCATAATCCCTATTTATAGTTACATCACTCCATATCGAAGTGACTTCGCTTGTTACAGTAATTATGAAATTCATTCATCTTAAACCTTCATTAATTGATAGTATATAGGTAGGTGTCGAAGAAGGGCGGAAAAATAGTTGGTAATTGTAGAAATATGACGTAACATATAACTGATCACTCTGTTTTCCGGCAATGAAGAGAGGGTTATTGACGTATCATGTAGAAAAAACTATAAAATAAGCGATGAAGTCGAAAAAAAAGTAGGTTGAAATAAGTAATGCTAAGGAATAGTTCGTTATGGATAGCATAGCACCGTAAATGAATGAAAAACACCTTAACTATCAATTATATATCGGCAGTGAGAACTATTTCTGCATAAATCATGAAATTCATCACTTGATTAATAGATAGGAAAGACTGTATAGTATTATGGTAGTCAGCTTATTGAACGGACTAATAAATTATCGAATGATATGAGTGTGAATTGTGTGCAGGCTATAGTTAGAAAGACAGGGGACGAATGACCCTGTTATATGTAATGGTGTTATAAAGGATAATGAGGTGGAGAGAATATGCCAGTAATTGAGATCAAAGACTTAACAAAAGTCTTTGGCAGAAACCCAAAACAAGCATTAAAAATGCTTGATGACGGGTTAACAAAAGCGGAAATTTTAAAAAAGACAGGTAATACGGTGGGGGTAAATCGGGCAAGTTTCTCTGTAGAAGCAGGTGAAACTTTCGTGATTATGGGACTATCCGGAAGTGGTAAATCCACATTAGTGAGATTAATTAATCGATTAATCGAGCCAACAGAAGGTAGTATCCTAATCGATGGGGTCGACTTATCCCAAATGGATCAATCCTCATTGCGCCAAGTGCGTAGAGAGAAATTAAGTATGGTTTTTCAAAGCTTTGCACTGTTTCCACATCGAACCATTTTAGAGAATGCGGAATTTGGATTGGAAATTCAAAATATCCCGAAGGAAGAACGATTCGAAAAAGCGGCAGAATCATTAAGGATGGTTGGGCTTGGAGATTATTTTGGCCAATATCCGAACCAGTTATCAGGAGGTATGCAACAACGTGTTGGACTTGCAAGGGCCTTGGCCAATGATCCAGCAGTCTTATTAATGGATGAGGCATTCTCAGCACTTGATCCACTGATTCGTAAAGGCATGCAAGATGAATTATTAGATTTACAGTCTACAATGAAGAAGACGATTTTATTTATCACGCATGATCTTGATGAGGCATTAAGAATTGGTGATCGGATTGCACTCATGAAAGATGGATCGATCGTACAAATCGGAACACCAGAAGAAATCTTAGTTAATCCGGCAAATGATTATGTAGAAAAGTTTGTTGAAGATGTTGACCGTTCTAAAATATTGACGGCGCAACATATTATGAAAAGGCCTGAAACTGTAAATATAGATAATCACGGTCCACGGATTGCTTTAGACCGGATGCGTGAAGTTGGCTTATCAGGTGTGTATGTTGTGGATAGTAAACGAAATCTAAAAGGTTATGTAACAGCAGATGATGCAGCAGAAGCCTTAAGAAATGAAGTGCGAAGTTTAGATGGGATTTTAACGAACGATATACCACGAGTAGATAAAGATACACCGATGCATGACATCTTTAATATTATTCATGATTCACCGATCCCGGTTGCAGTAGTAGAGGATGGTAAGCTATTCGGAATTATTGTACGTGGGGCAGTTATTGCCGCTTTATCGGAAGATGGCGAGGTGAATTTAAGTAATGATTGATAAAATTGTTGACTTTTTTACAACGAAGATACCTATTGCAGAAGGAACGAAGTGGTTTACCGATCAGGTAACAGATAAATTCTCATTTTTATTTGAACCGATAAAGAAATATTTTGGAAGCTTTATGGATTTTACCTCTGATACATTAATAGGTATACCCCCATTCATTATTATTATCATCGTTGCATTAATTGCTTTCTTTCTATCAGGAAAACGATTTGGGCTTGCAACATTTTCAGTTATTGGTCTTTGGCTGATTAATAACCAAGGGTACTGGGTTCATTTAATTGATACCTTGACATTAGTGTTTGTTGCGAGTCTTCTCTCGATTGCTATCGGGGTGCCGGTAGGAATATTAATGTCTAAGAGTAAAGTGGCAGAAGCGATCATCACACCAATACTTGACTTTATGCAGACGATGCCGGCATTTGTGTACTTAATACCTGCCGTTGCATTTTTTGGGATTGGTATGGTTCCGGGTGTATTTGCTTCATTAATATTTGCAACACCACCGACTGTTCGATTCACTAATTTAGGGATAAGACAGGTTTCCGAGGAATTAATTGAAGCCTCTGAAGCGTTCGGTAGTACGGGTGCCCAAAAGCTATTTAAGGTAGAATTACCAATGGCTAAGGAAACAATTATGGCTGGAATTAACCAAACTGTTATGCTTGCCTTATCCATGGTTGTTATTGCTTCCATGATTGGAGCACCGGGTCTTGGTAGAGAAGTACTGTCTGCTTTACAACGTGCGAATGTAGGGACAGGATTTGTTGCTGGTTTAGGAATCGTTATTTTGGCAATTATCATTGATCGATTTACACAAACCGCTAGTTCAAATAATGGACAAGATTAGAACAAAAATTAATATACCGCTTATTTAAAGGCTTTAGGCAATCCTCTATACTGTTGGTTGAACGACAGTATAGAGGGTCGCCTAAGGCTCAATGAGCGGTATTCAGGCGTTAATACAATTCATCACTAAGGAATTAGTATTATAAAATTAGAAAAGGGGAGTAAATTATTTATGGCTAAATTAAGTTGGAAAAGTCTAGGTATTGCAGCTGGACTTTCATTATCACTTGTTATTGCTGGTTGTGGATCTGATGACGATAGTACAAAAGAAGAGTCAACAGACAACGATGATGCAGTAAATTATAGTGAAGAGCTAAACTATTCAATCACTGGTATCGAGCCAGGTGCAGGTGTCTTTTTAGCATCAGAAGATGCAACTGAAGAGTACGAAAATCTAGAAGGTTGGGAAGTGCAAGCATCTTCAAGTGGTGCTATGGCAGCAACTTTAGGTGAGGCAATTGCTGATGAGGAACCAATTATTGTTACAGGGTGGTCCCCACATTGGAAGTTCTCTGAATATGATTTGAAATATTTAGATGATCCTGAAGGAGTATTTGGTGAAGAAGAAATAATTGGAACAATGGTTCGTGAAGGTCTTGAAGAAGATAGCCCAAGTGCGTATGAAGTTTTAGACAACTTTGAATGGACTTCAGATGATATTGAAGCAGTTATGCTTGAAATTCAAGAAGGTGCAGATCCTGCCGATGCAGCTCAAAACTGGGTTGACGAGAACGAAGATGTAGTTGCTGAGTGGGTAGACGGTGTAGATGAAGTTGATGGTGAGAAAATCGAACTCGCTTATGTAGAGTGGGATACAGAAATTTCTTCTAGCAACGTAGTTAAATTAGCACTTGAAGATATTGGCTTTGATGTAACAATCACTCCACTTGATAATGCTGTTATGTGGCAATCAGTCGCAGACGGTGAAGCAGATGGTATGGTTGCTGCTTGGTTACCAGGAACACACGGTGAACTTTATGAAGAGTATAAAGATGATCTGGTTGATTTAGGAGCTAACTTAGAAGGTGCTAAAATTGGTTTAGTTGTTCCAGCTTATATGGACATTGATTCAATTGAAGATCTAGAACCTGCTAATTAATAGCTTAACATAATCATTGAAAAAACTAAAAAAGCTAGCTGACATCGAATATGTCAGCTAGCTTTTTTGCTTTTATTTATTTTTAACCTTCTCTTCCAGATCTTTTATGCTTAATTCGATATGTTCAAGGTACTCTTGGATATTTTCTTGATGAGGTTCGACAGCTGATTTCCAATCTTCTACAGACTGACGCATTTCTTGTGTTAAATCACTAATAAGTGCAACACCCTCTTTTGAGGTTTTTCTTACTTGGTCTTTAAGATTTAGAGCATCCTGCTTCACATTATCCAACATTACTCTCCATTCAATACTTTGGTTCTTCACACATCCACGTAGATCTTTCCCTGAAGAAGGTGTACTCAGCAGTGTTGCAACAGTAGTAGCTGCACCACCAATCATAAATCCTAATAAAAATGATTTACCTCTGGACATCATAAATCCTCCTTTTATGAGCTATATAGTATACCATTTCCACTATATGCTCAGCTCAAACACTTTGCTAAAAAATGGTTATGTATTCTTTAAAGATTTCTGACTAATCCGCCAAAAAGAGATGAACTCTTTTTTAAAAACATCATATATCCTCTATAAATGAGTAGCTTCTTATTTTAATCACTGTATAAATTATATTCCCATTATAACAAATCACAACCAAAATGAAAAGTGCAAATCTTTAGTTGTCAATGGTCACTTCACTTTGTAGAAAGGAAGATCATTAATGATCAAATGCTTGATCAATTGTCTGTGCAATATTCTGTAAATCATCTGGTGTATAGTCATCCTGATGCGTTTCCCATTGTACGGTAAACCCTTCATCTTCCTCATACTTTGGAAGGAGGTGGATGTGTAAATGAAAAACAGTCTGTCCAGCTGGTGCCTCATTATTAACGAGAATATTCATACCAACAGGCTTATAAGCTACTTTGATTGCTTGAGCAATCTTGGGTATACGAGCAAATAATTCTTGAGAAACTTCAGGGGGGGTATCATAAATATTGCGAGAATGTGTTTTAGGTATGACTAATGTATGTCCTTTAGACACTTGACTAATATCTAAAAAGGCATAGACATGGTCGTCTTCATATACTTTCGCAGACGGAATTTCTCCCTTTATAATTTTGCAAAAAAGACAATCATCATGTTCCATTTTATGCATCTCCTTATTAGTTACTGAGCTGAATCTTGCAAAGGTTCGAATTCATGAACCCACACTTGCATCTTAGGTGCCCATTTCATACCGGGATGAATAGAAAGAATCGAATCTTTATATGCTTCTAGATTTGAAAAACCTTCTGATTTAGCATCTTCATCGGTCATTTCTCCTAAAGCTTGTGAATAGACTTTATGAACGATAAAATCTTGACCATTGAGCTTCATAATTTCATCGACATCAGCATAGCGCCTATTTCGGCGTGTAGCTGTTTTTGTTCCTGCAAGTACCTTGTTGACATCCTTGTCGAGGGTGACAAGGCGATCAATCGTACATGACTTTGGCGGTAATGGTTGTGAACCTTCTGTTTGTGTCAAAGTTATTTCCCCTTTATAAATAAGATAGAATGATTATCCTTTATACTACCATAAAACACCCGGATAAAACAGGAAACAGACGAGTCCGATTATTTAGCGGGACTCGTCTGCCTTAAGAAGAAAGAGACATATGATAAACTTCAATGAAGTGAACCCAACACTGCCTTTATGAGAGAAATATCTATCGGCAAGTCTCAGACGAGTTCTGGGGTGTCATTTGGCTTCACTTCGTTGATTAGAATATCCATTATCAACAGATAACTGTCTTTGGATACCAAAGTTATCTGATCTGAATCAGCCTCAAATCTTCCTCCCTATTTTGAACAGATCTTATTTTAATATACATTAAAATGAATTTCATAATTACCGCAGCAAGCTATATCACTTCGGTATGTAGTTGTAAATGAACCAATACAACTACTTATTGCAATGGTATAGCTATAAATAAGGATTATGGAATTCATTAATCTAACATCATTACATGCAGAAATACAATGTTTGCGTTGGCAGAAGGATATAAAAATGCTACCATTTAAACAGATGATCGTTAAGGAGATGGAATATCGTGAAACCTTTGTTAGAAATTAAAGATTTAGTTGGTGGATATACACATAAAGA
The DNA here is from genome assembly GCA_035302925.1 of Virgibacillus sp. Taxonomy (GTDB): domain Bacteria; phylum Bacillota; class Bacilli; order Bacillales; family Amphibacillaceae; genus CALAMD01. Next base: position 10,812 of record DATGSG010000144.1, read on the forward strand.
CGTGTTACATGGAATTTCATTTGATCTCTATCCAAATGAAATTGTTGGTTTAATTGGCCTAAATGGAGCTGGTAAAAGTACAACCATCAAACATATTATTGGCTTAATGCAAGCTAAAAAAGGAACGGTGTCTGTGAATGGCGAGACATTTCATACAAATCCGACATCCTATCGGAATCAAATGGCCTATATACCTGAAACACCAATCCTCTATGATGAGCTAACATTATATGAACATTTGCGATTAACAGCAATGGCTTATGATATCCCTGAGGAATTGTTCGAGCAAAGGTTACCTCCACTTCTCAAAGAGTTTCATTTAGAGCGACAAATTAATTGGTTCCCCGTACACTTTTCAAAAGGAATGCGGCAAAAAGTTATGATTATGTGCGCTTTTTTAATTGAGCCACCATTATATATTGTTGATGAACCATTTGTCGGCTTGGATCCATTGGGAATCCAGTCCTATTTAGAGTTAATGGACGAGATGAAGGAGAACGGTTCAGGAATATTAATGTCGACCCATATTTTAGCCACTGCTGAGAAGTATTGTGATCGAATTGTAATTATTCATGAAGGTAAAATTAAGGCACTTGGCACACTCTTTGAACTTCAAGAGCAGTTTCAGATGGAAGATGCTTCCTTAGATGAATTATATGTGGAGCTAACAAAGGTTGACAGCCATGTTTGATGCGAAGGCTTTATTTAAACAACGTCTGTCAGCACATTTAAAAGAAACAAATCGGTATTTAAAATATATCTTTAATGGTCATCTTGCAATTGCGATGTTCTTCTTAATATCGGCGATCGCTGTTTACTATCAACAGTGGTTAGCACAACTCCCTGCAAACTTCCCAACGGCTTGGATTATCGGTGTGATTTTTGGTGTGCTCGTAAGCTACAACCCAGTTAAAACACTATTACAAGAGCCGGACCTGGTTTTCTTGCTGCCGGCAGAACAAAAGATGGACGATTACTTTAAAAATGCCTTACGTTATAGTTTCGTTAATCAACTCCTAATCACGTTATTTGTTGTCGCGGCAGTGAGTCCTTTGTATTTCCATTCTTATGCCGAACGAGGCGGAAGAACCTTTTTACTCATCTTAGTTGTTCTCTTCATTTTTAAAGCTTGGAATTTAATTGCGAACTGGTGGATGCTTAAGGTACGCGATAAAAACAGTCGTTATCTCGATCAAATTGTTCGATTGTTCGTAAACAGTGCGATCTTCATTTTTATGATAAAAGGAGATATGGTATTAGCAGGAATTGTCACAATCATTTTCATCTTATTGCTTGTCTATGATTTATCCATTTCACAGAAACAGGCAGGGATCGCTTGGGATTTGTTAGTGGAGAAGGATCGTAATCGAATGCAAGCTTTTTATCGAATTGCTAATATGTTTACGGATGTACCACATTTAAAAAGCAGGACGAAGAAACGCAGGTGGCTCGTATCCTTTGTAAATAAATGGACACCATTTGATAAAAAACATACATATGATTATTTATACCGGATCACTTTTATTCGCAGTGGGGATTACCTAGGAATGTATATTCGTTTGATTATCATCGGTGGATTACTTATTTATTATGTTCCAAATGACTGGATGAAAATGCTGTTTGCCTTGTTGTTTATCTATTTGAGTAGTTTTCAAATGATTACATTGTATCAACATTATCGGACAAATATATGGTTGGATTTATATCCGGTTACAATCGAAGAGCGCCGGAGAGCTGTTATAAAGTGGCTGTTTCAGTTAACATCGCTTCAGACGGTATTATATGCACTGACCTTCCTCATCATGCAATCGTATCTAGGTTTTTTGCTTGTCTTAGTTGGTGGTACATTATTTAATTTGTTCTTTATGAATGGCTATGTTAAGCAAAGGCTGAAGTCATGAACCCCCTTTTAGATAGGTCTAAAAAAGGGGGGCTTCAAACTTATTTTTGGTTAATGAATTTCATAATACCGGTTTAGTGCCCCATCACTACACCATATAGTTGCGTTGAACCGTACTTAACTATATGGTGTATCGATGTTGCTGATTTGGCAATTATGAAATTCATTCTTGGTAATTAAAATAAGTTTGAATTAATGTTTTGGCTGCAATGGGTAATGCTCGTTCATCAATATCGAATTTCGGATGGTGATGCGGGTATTCCTGTCCTTCCGGTTGAGCGCCGGTAAAGAAGTAGGCACCCGGTTTAGCAATCGTATAGTATGAAAAATCCTCACCACCCATAACTGGGAGTGCTTCTTCAATGGTGTGAATATCATGGATCGCCTTTCCAGCTTCAAGTACAAGTTCAGCTTCTTTCGCATGGTTCACTAATGGGGGATACCCTTTTTGATAATCGAATCTATAGGATGCGTCATGTGATATACACACCCCCTTAATCATCATGTCCATCTCATAGATGAGCTGTTCCTGTGTCTCCACATCCAGATAGCGTGCTGTCCCAATCAATTTGGCTGTATCTGCAATAACATTAAATGTCTCCCCAGCTTCAAACTGACCAATAGTAACAACTGCTGTCTTTAAGGGATTTAGTCGTCTACTTACAATTTGTTGAAGTTGTGTGACGAGCTGTGCACCAATGACAATCGCATCTTTTGTTTCATGTGGTGCAGCACCATGACCACCAACCCCCTGAATGACAATTTCGAAACGGTCTGCTCCCGCCATCAAGGTGCTTTTCGCTGTTTGCAGGACACCTACAGGTAAGGGAGCCCACAAATGTGTACCAAATATGGCATCGACATGATCCAAGGCACCTGACTCAAGGATTGGTTTAGCACCGCCTGGTGTCAACTCCTCCGCATGCTGATGCAAGAAGACGATCGTGCCGGGCAACTGTTCTTGATAGGATTGCATAACCTTTGCCAAAACAAGCAGTGTTGCTGTGTGTCCATCATGTCCACAGGCATGGGAAACACCATCATGTTTAGATTTATACGGTACATCTTTTTCATCTTGAATCGGCAACCCATCAAAATCAGCACGTAAAGCGACTGTTTTCCCAGGTTTTCCACCTGTTAGCGTAGCAATGACTCCATTGCCACCTATGTTTGTTTCATAAGGTATTCCTAATTCTTCATAGAAGTCAGCAATATATTGAGCCGTCTTGAATTCCTTAAAAGAAACTTCAGGATATTGATGTAAATAGCGGCGAATATCAACCAGCTCCGAATAAGATTGATCAATAGCTTCATGAATATTTTTCAGCAATAAAAAGACCTCCCTCAATCATAAGTGTGAATCTATTATAGCATGATTGCATAGTCGTGAATGCCCAACAAAAAACTTTGGGAAAAGAATGGTCTTCATTAAGGTATAGCGGGGTAATGTATGAGCTATGATAATATGCAAAAGGGGAAAAATCAGTGTGATTTTTCCCCTTGAAGTACCATATATGCTATTGATCCGCCATCCATTGATGAATCAGTTTGATTTTTTAATCTGAAAAGACGGGATCACGTAATAAACGTTCCACTTCTTCCTTATGATGAGTCTCATCAGAAATTAAATCATCTAATTTTACGACTAATTCGGTAAATCCTAAAGCTTCAGCCTGTTTTTTACGTTCTTCATAACGTACGATCGTATCACTTTCTGATTTAAGTACAGCCTTTAATATATCTTTTACATCAGTCGGTTGAGGTACATCAGCTGACTTCGTTGTCGGTGTTCCACCTAATGTTTTAATTTTTTCCGATAAATAAAGCGCATGACCGAGTTCATCGGTAATTTCACTTTCAAAAAACGGTTTTAGGGACGAACGATATAATCCAGAAACGACGGAAGCACTATACGAGTACTGTATGGCCGCTCCATATTCATTGGCTAAATCTTCATTTAGTCCATCGATTAAATCTTGTACTTCTTTTTTCATAGCTATCAACCTCTCACTTTGTTTGTCTTTCTCTATGTCGATACCCTAAAAGGATTCTATTAAAACATAACTTGATGTATGATTTAGAAAAAGGAGGATGTTCATGAGTAAAAGTAAAATGTATCGCTCGATTTTATTATTAATGATTATATGTACGGTGATAACCATTTGGATTTATAAAATCATCAATGAAAAAGTACCTTATGTTGATCAATTAACAAGAGGGTTTGTTGATTTTGTTGCTCCTACTAAAATCTATGATTTCGCTCGGTTCATTACTAATTTTGGTTCCGCATCATTTCTCATTCCATTTACCGTTGTCATAGGATTGGTTATGTGGTTTCTTTATAAAGATTGGTTACCCGCATTATTTATTTGGGGGGGAACGCTCGGTAGTCATTTGTTTAATCTGTTCGTGAAACAATTGGTAGCAAGAGAACGTCCACGTATTTATGTTGAAGCCAATGCAGAAGGTTTTAGTTTTCCCTCAGGTCATTCCATGATTCCAATGGTTTGTTATGGACTTGTTATGTATTTTATTGTGAAAAAAATACCATCTATGAAAATAGCCATGGTTGTTCAAATCGGTTTTTCATTGCTTATCTTTCTAATTGGAATTAGCCGTTATCTCATTAATGTGCATTATTTAACGGATGTGCTAACAGGGTTTATGGTAGGATATCTTTTATTAATTAGCTTTATTCATTTATTTAAAATACTACAAAAGCGAAGAATGCAGCCCTAATTGTGGCTAAACTCCATCTTAAGGTGGAGGAAGAAACGGTCAAAAGGTTGTTTATCTTGGAGGATTTACTTGCTATACTATTGATCATGAAGCAAATATACGCTACTTATATGCCACCTAGCTAGAAAGGATGATCGATTTGAGTAATAATGTTCTCCGTTATTTTACTGCGGTTTTATTAATCGGTTTGGGGACGATGTTAGTATTAGATAATCTCGGTATTATTGAGTCAAACTTTAATGAGGCATGGCATTTTATTTATCCGTCATTCTTTATTATCTTTGGGATTGTTTTATTATTTAAATACGTTAATAAGAGCGGCGGTAACTGGATGTTTGGTTCCTTTATCATCATTTTTGGAAGTATGTTATGGCTTGGTCGTTTGGCGGTGATTGAATTTCAATTTGCCGATCTATTTAAATTGTGGCCGTTATTAATTATTTATGTCGGATTTAGCTTATTTGGCCTAACCAATAGATGGAGAAAGCCACGTGTTCATATTATAAATGATAAGCACAAACACTCTTATCAAGAATTCGGAAAGCGTTTTTCGATCGGTGATGTTGAATTCAAAGAAGAAAATTGGCGTGTCGAACCACTCAATTTATGGAATGCCGCGGGAGATTATTATCTTGATTTCTCGAAAGCTTATATACCTGAAGAAGAAATACCAATTAGGATCGATAGTTGGGCAGGCGATATTCAAATATTACTACCAGAGAACATAGACGTCAGGATAGCCGCTTCGGTTAAAGCAGGCGAAATCAATCTCTTTGGAAGAACAGCAGATGGGATTAATTGCGATCTTCATTTTGAAACACCAGGCTATGATGAAGCGGTAAGAAAGTTAGACATTGAATTGGATTTAAAGGCAGGGTCGATAAAAGTATATTACGTATAAGGAGGGCGGACATGTTTAGAAAGTTAGAAAATATCCGTTTTACGTATATTCGCTCACATTTATCATCGCTTTTTTTAACGAGTGTTACGGTCTTATCTACTTTATTAACGATTCATATCTTGTTCACTCCCGAGTGGATCAATCTAACCATCATCATGGTGACGACCACACTTTATATCGTATGTGGCTCGATTATGGCTATCTATAACGGTTTTAAATCAAGCACACAAATGAAAGAACGGCTTGATTATGTATCTTTGTTAATTACTCAATATGCAAATGGAAATTACCAATCACGGATTCACTTTAATGATCATAATGAAATTGCACGAATCGGTAACGAATTAAACGAATTAGGTGAAAAATTACAAGCACAAGTACGATCACTCCAACGCATGGCAGATGAAAAGTCAGCATTTGCTAAATCAGCACATAAAACAGCGACCATTGAAGAACGCCAGCGCTTAGCTAGAGATTTACACGATTCAGTGAGCCAGCAATTATTTGCCTTAACAATGATGTCTGAGGCAGCTTTAAAGCAACTCGATAGCAAACCAGATCTGGCGAGAGACCAAATTCAAGATGTCGTCCAGGCAGGGCAAACCGCGCAGATTGAAATGCGTGCTCTATTACTCCATTTGAGACCTGTATACTTATCAGGCGATTCTTTGCCAAAAGGGATTGCTCGATTAGTAGCAGAGTTACGTGAGAAATCGGAACTTCAATTTACGGTGCAGATTAATGAAGATCTATCCCTTTCCAAAACCATTGAGGAGCATATTTTTCGGATTATTCAAGAATCATTATCCAATATATTACGTCATGCTCACGCAACGGCAGTAAAATTAGAAATATATGAACGAGCAAATGAATTATTCATTCATATCAATGATAATGGCAAAGGATTTGATCTTGATTTTAATTCAGAACGCAAGACTTCTTATGGACTGAAAATTATGCAAGAGCGCAGTGAAGAGCTTGGTGGTACATTTATGATTCGTTCAAGTAAGGGAGAAGGGTCGCATATTGATATTCGTATACCCTGTTAAACAAGGAGGATAAGAAATGATACGTGTCGTTGTGATTGATGATCATGAAGTTGTTCGAAAAGGGATTATCGCCTATTTACAAACAGATGACCAGATTAAGGTTGTAGGGGAAGAGAGTAATGGGCATGATGGCGCTTCCTTAGTGAAAAGAGTGAATCCAGATGTTGTCTTAATGGATTTAATCATGGAAAATGGCACCGGGATTGAAGCAACCAAAGACATAGTAGCCAATTCCAACGAATGTAAAATCATTATTTTAACAAGTTATTATGATGATGAACAAGTATTCCCCGCCATTGAAGCTGGTGCATTTAGTTATCTCTTGAAAACCTCATCAGCTGCTGATATTATTGATGCGATTAAAAAGGCGATGACAGGTGAGAATGTACTTGCTCCTAAGGTAGCGAGTAAAATGATAGCAGGGTACCGTTCAAATCAACCTATGATTCATGATGAATTAACAGCAAGAGAATTGGAAGTACTCCTTTGCATCGGAAATGGAATGACAAATAAAGAAATTAGCGAGAAATTATACATCGGAATAAAAACGGTGAAAACACATGTCAGTCACATTTTGGCAAAGCTTGATGTGAATGATCGAACTCAAGCTGCTGTCTATGTACATCGCAATCAACTGTTGAAGTAATCCTACAATTTTAAACCGTACTTTTTGTTTTTTTAACTCGTTACTTGTATAATAAACGATATATTTGATAGTGAGGGAGTATAGGCTTATGATAAACTCAGAGCGTAATGAAACAATCTTGTTGCTCATTTGGGGACAAGCATTAGTTGCCTTGTTAGGGAGTCTGTTTTATTCAGAAATCCTCGGTTATACTCCATGTGATCTATGTTGGATGCAGCGAATCTTTATGTACCCTTTAGTCGTGATTTATGGAGTTGCTGCGATAAAAAAGGATCTATCGATTGCATTGCCAGGACTTATTTTAAGTGGGATTGGTGCGCTTGTATCCATTTATCATTATCTCATTCAAAAGCTAGCTGCCTTTCAATCCATCGGTGATGTATGTGGGGAAGTTCCCTGTAATTTGCAATACGTTAATTATTTTGGATTTATAACGATTCCATTTTTAGCAGCTACTGCGTTTATTCTAATCTTTATTTTACATATTGTTTTACTTGTGCAAAATAGGAGGAAGTAATTAGTGAAAAATAAAATGCTCATGATTATAGGTGTTGTTGTCATATTATTTGGTGGACTATATTTTGCCATGGATTATAAAAATAAACAAGTAGTCGAAAATAATGAAAATCCATATGATAACAAAAAGCTTCATCAGGAAACGATTGATCAGTTGGAGGATCCTTTATACCAAAATCAAATTAGTCCGGAAAATCTAGATAAAGAATTAGCGGACAAAGAGGATGTTACGGTCTATTTCTATAGCCCAACATGTGTGCATTGCCAGAAAACAACACCCGTACTCATTCCAATCATAGAAGACTTAAATGTGGATATGAAAAAAATTAATCTGTTAGAATATGATGATAAGTGGGATCACTATGCGATTGAAGGGACACCAACAGTAATCCATTATCAAGATGGAGAAGAAGTCGATCGGATTAGTGGCGAACAAACAGAGAAAGCATTTCGGGACTTTTTCAATGAGAATGTTTTAAATTAAATGACCAATTTAAAGTAGCTAACTAGATTCAGATCTAGTTAGCTATTGTTTCATAAAGACGATCATCTGGCTCAGCTAATTGGAAAATAAGATATATCTGTTCAGCTAGTCCTCTTCTTCATGCATGGAATAACTGGTTAGATATGGCTTATCTGGCATATAAGCTTGTGGTTTAATCGATGAACTGTCATGAGATTGAGCAAATGCATCAGATTCTTGCCATATTTTAAAATCATTTTCAGAGGTCCACTGTGTAAGCACAACAAAGACATGCCCTTTCACAGGTTTTAATAAACGAAAGGCTTGGAATCCGGGTACACTTTCTACCTTAGGTTGATTTTTTCGGAAACGGTCAATAAAAACGGGACTTCCTTCTGCAGTCAATGGGATATTGTTCAAGACAACAAACCCTTCCATTTGTATGTCACCACTTTTAATGAGGATTTCATATTCTCTTCCCGAATTAAAGATGTTCTTTCCGGCATCTTCATAATAAGCAACTGTGCTGGAAACACTATTCATAATAAAAAACTCGAATTGTGGATGCTGATCAGCTAATTTCTCTAAGTACTCGATTGTGCCATTTGTCATATAGGCATTCATATCTGTTCCCCCTCAATAAATACTCTACTCTTATCATAACCTATTTACACTTATGATTACATACCAATCATTTCCCGTATTTTGTTGAATTAAAACAAAAAAAGGTAAGAAGTTCATCATTGATCGAGGTGCACAATGACTAAAGAAGATGAAGAAATAGAAGAAATAGAAGAGACACCCGTTTCATTCATAAAAAAAATAAAAAGAATAAGTAAGATTATCTTTGGACTGATACTCATCAGTTTAATTGGCTATGTGCTGATTTTATTCGGTGGAAGACTAGTTGTCGATAAAGCAGAGTTCGTTTTAGATGAGACAACAACGATTGAAACAGCGGATGGCAAGCTCATTGCCACCTTGTACAATGAAAATCGTTCGCTCGTAGCACTTGATCAAGTGCCTGCCCATGTACAGGACTCCTTTATCGCCATTGAGGATGTTCGCTTTTATGAGCATACAGGGCTTGATTTTAAATCGATTGTACGTGCCATTTATAAAGACATTCTTGCTCGAGAGAAGGTGGAGGGAGCAAGCACGATTACACAGCAACTTGCAAAAAATCTTTTTTTAGAAAATGATAAAACATGGACACGTAAAACAAAGGAAGCAATGGCAGCCCTCTATTTAGAGCGTAAATTTACGAAAGATGAAATTTTTGAAATGTATTTAAATAAAATCTACTTTGGGGATGGCATCTATGGAATCGAGATGGCGGCACGCTATTTCTACTCAAAGCCTGTTGAAGATTTATCGGTCGCTGAAGGTGCATTACTAGCCGGTTTGGCAAAAGCACCGAATGGGTACTCGCCGATTAATCATCCTGAAAAAGCTTTAAAGAGAAGGAATATTGTCTTGGACGTGATGGGACGAGAAAAGATGATTTCACCAGAAAAACAAATTAGTGAACAAGATCGTACACTAGGGCTGGATGTCCTTGAACGGGAAGCAAACCCTTGGGTCGATAGTTATATTGACTTGGTAACGAAAGAAGCGGCGAAAGAATATGAGTTATCCATGGAAGATTTAAAACGTGGGGGATATCGGATTGTCGTCAATATAGATGAAGCTGCACAGGAAATCGCTTATCATGAATTTAAGAACGATGCTTATTTTCCAGGCAATAATGGCGATGCGGAAGGATCATTTGTTTTAATGAGTCAAGAAAGTGGAGAAGTAAAAGTAGCAATTGGTGGACGTGATTATGGATTAGGAGAATTGAATCGAGTCACTGTGGAACGTCAACCTGGCTCCATAATGAAACCACTTGCTGTATTTGGACCGGCAATGATGAAAGAGGAATATCATCCCTATTCCCTTATTCAAGATGAAAAGATTGAATTAGATGGGTATACGGCTTCAAATTATGATGATCAATATGATGGGATGGTCTCGATCTACCAAGCACTGACAGAATCTAAAAACACACCAGCTGTATGGTTATTAAATGAAATAGGAGTTAAGTATTCTAAGAAATATCTTGAAAAAATGGAGATGGATATACCAGACAAAGGATTAGCGATTGCCCTTGGTGGTTTATCGGAAGGAGTCACTCCATTAGAAATTGTTGGAGGGTATCGCACATTTGCTCATCTTGGAGAGTATATACAGCCACAGACAATCAAGGAAATGTATGATCAAGAAGGCGAACGAATCGAGCAAGCGGAACCCGTAAGCGAGCAAGTTTTTAATCCACAAGTTGCCTGGAACATGACAGAAATTCTGGTGAATGTAGTTCAAGAGGGGACCGGACAAGCAGGGGAGTATCCGAAAGCATTGGCAGGTAAAACAGGTTCGACAGAGCATCCCCATGTGGAGGGGATGTATAAAGATGCTTGGTTTGCTGGATATACACCAGACTATGTCAGTGCATTATGGATGGGATATGATCAATCAGATGAAGAACATTATTTAACGGAAGGGAGTTCATACCCAACCACATTAACAAAAACAATTTTAACAAAGATAGATCAGCAAGCACCATTAACAGCAGAATTTACGAAACCTAAAAATGTTAAGCCCGTGCCAAAGCCAATCGAACTGCCAACAATAAGCGATGTGAGAGTCAAATATATCATGGGTGGTTTTCCCTTTATTAAAGGAAAGATTACATGGACAGCAGCTGAGGATGAGCGGGTGGAGTATCACATCTATCATGTGAGAAAAGGGGAAGATAAACAGATAGGTGAGGTCACCGGTCAAGGGGAATTTGTGATTGATCGCGTTTCATTATTAAAAACTAATAAGTATTATATCGTTCCTTATGATCCATTAACAAAAATGGAAGGAGAACCTTCGGAAGCGATGGAACTCACATTTTAAACGAAGGAATGGAATATGACACAAAAAAGTCACTTATTTTTGATGTTTAAGAAAAACAATCATTTTATGAAAAAAAGTCGGAGAAAAGAATGAATATCAGGCAAACTAAATTTTGAAAGAAACCCTTTAGCATCTTAGCTGGAGGGATTTTTTGTGTCGAAAATCAGTTGGGAGTAGGTCTTTTTCACTATTTTAATAGTGGAAATCTGAATAATACGGAATGGGAATAGAGATTGATGTGATGGCATTTTTCAGTGATTTATATCACAACATAACAGATTGAATTGAGTATGATTTGAATGGAGAGCCAAACGGATAGAGTTGCTTAGCGTACACACACATAATAAGGGGGTAATCAAAATGGTTCAAATGGTAGCCTGGATGACGAGTTTGTTCTTTATGCTCATGATTGCTGGTGTATTTGGTTGGGTCACAATCAAGTCAAGGGAAAAGAAAGCTTATCAACCGATTGTGAAGAAGTGGTATAAAGCAAGGAAAGTATATGGGATTGCGTTAGTATTATTTATGGTCATTGTCATGATTTATACCTTAAGAGATTTACCGTTTAATCAACCTGTTTATAGTAAGGGAAGCGAGCCGACGATTGTAGATGTTGAGGCGGTTCAATTTGGTTGGAACATGAGTGAAACTGAATTTGAGGTTGGGGAACAAGTTGAATTTCATGTCACAACAGGAGATGTGACCCATAATTTTGGATTGTATGATCCCGATTTGAATTTAATTGCTCAAACACAAGCAATGCCAGAATATATGAATGAAGTATATCTGACATTTGAAGAGCCAGGAACTTATCAAGTCTTATGTTTGGAATATTGTGGTTTGGGACATCACCAAATGATGATCGAATTAGAAGTAAAGTAAATACGGATGGGAGTGTATATTGAATGCATAAAACGAATCGCTATGTCAAATTAAAAACAAGAAATGATCAAATTACAACACAAATGATCATTAGTGGTCTCGTCTTCTTTTCAATGATGATCTTCGGAATTTTAATGCTTTTATCACAAGGTGGAGTTATTGAACTATCAGCAGCAACTTTTTATCAATTCCTAACGATACATGGAACAGGTATGATTGGCGCGGCAGCATTATCAGCGGCAGCCATTATGGGGTATTTTTTAAGCCATTATGTTGAGTTATCAAAGAAGATATTAAAAATAAACTTGAGTTTATTTCTAATCGGTGTTGTCATGGTTATTATCGGAGTTTTTTCATTCGAATATGCAAGTGGATGGACGTTTCTTTATCCTTTACCAGCCATATCAGCCAATGCATGGGGGATAACTGGTGCTTTGCTGTATTTGGGTGGCATGCTCATACTAGGCATTGGATTTCTCTTATTCTTTCTTGATGCTGGCCGAGCGATTATTAAAAAACATGGCAGCCTAGGCAAAGGATTAGGATGGGATGTTATTTCTGGTAAAAAGGCGGAAGCAGATGCACCATCTACAACCGTAGTCGCAAGTACAATGGTTGTGATCGTAAATATAACCGCCTTGACGGCAGGGGCAACAGTACTAATCATGAATATGATCACGGTCATCAACCCAGCCTTTATGTTTAATCCGTTATTAGCCAAAAACTTAACATTTGCATTTGGTCATATTTTTGCGAATTCAACAATTTATATGGCGGTCATTGCTGTGTATGAAATATTATCACGTTATACGAAACGACCTTGGAAGGCAAATAAACCCTTTTTAATTGCGTGGACAATGTCGACAACATTTACCTTGATGGTTTATCCACATCACTTATTTATGGATTCTGTCATGCCGAAGTGGATGCTGATTATGGGGCAAGTTCTATCCTATGCAAATGGATTACCCGTTCTTGTTATCACTGCATATGGAGCGCTTATGATCGTTTATAAATCAGGAATCAAATGGGATATGGCATCTGGATTGATCTTCCTATCGATGTTTGGTTGGACGATCGGGGTTATTCCAGCCATTGTAGACTCAGCTATTGTCGTTAATCATGTCATGCATAACACCAAATGGGTACCTGGCCACTTTCATATGTATATGGGCTTAGGTGTGGTGGCGATGGCCTTTGGATTTATGTATTATCTGGCAAAAAATGATAGCACAGTGAAGACTAATAAACTTGATAAAATCGCCTTTGTTGTTTATGCACTTGCGATCATGGGAGTAAGTGGTGGTTTCTTAACATCTGGCGCGATTAGTACACCACGGCGATTTGCAACACATTTTGAATCGTGGATGGCACCTGCTAAGTTTGGAGCGGTTTCAGGTATATTTGCTGCTTTAGCAATCGCCGTGTTTATTATCCATTTCATTCGTTATCTCGTCGTACGGAATAAAGATACTTCGATTCATGATCAACTGTACAAGCGAGTATCATAGAAGCGGTCTTATCAATAGAGAGGAGGGGGATTCATGAGGCAGGCAATTTGCGGCATTTTGTTATGGTTCATTTTATCGATCCCTCCTATAGTAACTTTTTTAGAATCAATTATGGTGTTGCATATGCTCGTTCAACTTCCAGCGCTTATATTCGTAGGATGGCTGATCGGTAAATATCTGATTGCTAGATTTCGTCCGTTTTTCATAACATGGAATGAAAATGGCGTTCCCGGCATGTTAGTGGTTGTTTTTTTAACGACATATTGGATGCTTCCCAGGGTGATGGATGAGGCGCTCACCATTTGGTATATCGAGTTATTCAAATTTATTAGTTTGCCTGTTGTTGGACTTTTCTTTAGAGATAGTTGGGGAAAGATGAAGACAGTCGGAAAAAGCTTTCTGTTCTTTAATTATTTGTCGATGTTTGGATTAATGGCATGGCTTTACATCGATACACCGATCCAAATTTGTAATAATTATTTAGAAATCGAACAACATACATTAGGATGGGGATTTCTGATCATTACCGCGGTGATGGGACTTTATATCGTTCAAATTGCATTTACCGACCAGTCGGAAAAGCCATGAACGTCTTTTCTTTGAATAAAATACGCACACTCATCTACATAAGACGAGTGTGCGTATGATCCGCCTATCTCTTAGTGATACCCTTTTTCTAAATCATGAATTAAGGAGCCAACATAAGCGACAGCATCTTGAATGGCATCTGTTTTTGACATATCAATGCCAGCTTTTTTAATGAGATCGAGCGGTTTCATTGTACCACCTGCGCGAAGGACATCAAGCCATCCATCAACAGCTGGTTTTCCTTCTGTTTTAATCTTCTGCGCAATGGCTGTAGAAACCGTTAATCCTGCTGAATACGTATATGGATATAAGCCCATATAATAATGAGGTTGGCGCATCCATGTTAGGCTAGCTCCTTCATCAATGACAACTGTATCTCCCCAGAAGTTCTCTAGTGTTTCTCGCTTTTGCTCGGAGAGGACACTGGCCGTTAATGGTGTCCCAGCTTCAGCTAACGCATAAACACGGCGTTGGTATTCCCCTTCTAGTAAATGGGTTACAAAGTTATGATAATAAGTGCCAAGTAGTTGGTCAATCACCCAACGTTTCATGCGTGGATCATCCGTCTTTTCGATTAAATGATCAGCTAATAATAATTCATTAATCGTCGACGGAGCTTCTACAAAATAAGTAGAAGGACGCGTATTCACGAGTGCTTGGTTTTTACCTGCTAGATAAAAATGGCCCGCATGTCCGAGCTCATGAGCTAAAACAAACGCTCCCCGCATTGTATCTGTCCACGTAATTAAAATATATGGGTGAACACCATATGGACTGGAGCAAAAGGCACCAGTCGACTTTCCGACATTATCAGCGTAATCAATCCACCGTTCATTGATCCCTTTTTTCATAATTTCGCTGTATTCTGGTCCCATTACTTGAAGCGCTTCTAAAATGGTATCGGTTGCTTCTTCATATGTTGTTGTCGGATTAAAGGATGGATCAAGTGATGCTTGTAGATCACAAAAACGTAATTCATCTAACCCGAGCTGTTTTTGTTTCAGTTTAGCATATCTTCTCATATGTGGTGCGAGTTCCTTTTGAATCACATCCAATTGATTATGATACATTTCTTGTGTCACTTGCTGAGAGTGGAGCAGCATATCTGTGACAGAATCATAATTACGTAATCGTGCGATTGTAACTTGTTTGTTCACTTCGGTTGCATACGTAGCAGCATAGGTGTTTTTATACTGATCTAATGTTTTCGTAAACGACTTATTTGCTTGTCTTCGAATTGCCGTGTCAGGCGATATTTCATAACGATCTTCATATAAAGCAAATGACATCGGTAACTCATTACCCTCAGCATCTTGGATCGGATCAAATTGCATATCTGCTGACTTGCTTCGCTCATAAATCATATGTGGTGCGTCAAATACTTCACCAAGTGTTGCCAATGTTTCCTCTAGTTCAGGTGCGAGTGTAAAAGGTTTCTTTTCAAGAAGATCGTTGAGCATCTTCTCATAGATTTGTAACGCTTCTTTTTCCTGGAGAAACTGTTTGATTTTTTCCGTCTTGATGGTTAATAATTCCGAATCAATAAAGGAAAGAGCAGCACCAATTTGTGCTAATGCTGAACCAACCTTGGCATGATCTCGTTGATTGTTTGGATCTGTTCCATCCGCATTAATCCGCAATGATGTGTATGTAGCTACTTTGATGATTCGCTTCTGAAAAGTGCCCACAGCCTGAAGACAGTTTAATAAGGTCTCGGAATTTGTTCCAAGTTTTCCTTTGAATTGGGTAATGGTATCAACATCTGCTTGGATCGCTGTTAATTCCTGTTCCCACTCTTGATTAGAGAGGAACAAATCGGTTAAATCCCATGTTTGTTCTGTTGGTACTTCAGCTCGATTTAATCGTATTGACATTATTAATCCCCTTTCTACGTATTAGTATATGTCAAAAAGGAACAGAATGATAGATGGATTAATGATAAGCAAATAAAAAACAGCTATTGTGAAATAGCTGCTCGATAGTAATGACATATCATGTTATAGTACAGATTACATCGTGATGTTAGTTTTTAAGCTAAGCAAGATAGCTACATACTATCTTGCAGGATGTTCACATTCATCACACTGGTTACCGTAACAGTCCGCTTGTTCTACCATGTCAAATCCACATGTATGACATTTTTTCTTAGGCAAATTCTTAAAAAAATCAATGACGTTGATCATGTTTATTCCTCCTTGTTGTTATTGTTATTTTCTGATTACATATAGTGTACTATAACAAGTTAAGGAATGTCAACCCTGTATTACAACAAAAATAAAAGAGGTGTCAATATGGAGTTAATTGTTATCGGTTATTGGGGTGGTTACCCCGCAGAAAATGGTGCTACATCAGCATATATGATCAAAAAAGATGGGTTTAATCTAGTGATTGATATGGGAAGTGGTGCTTTAAGTAAACTTCAAAAATATATAAATGTTGAACAGATCGATGCTGTTCTTCTCTCACATTATCATCATGATCATGTAGCAGATATTGGTGTCTTGCAATATGCACGACTCGTCAAGTCCTATATAACAGGAGAAACGACCGTACTGCCCATTTATGGCCATCAAGAAGATGAAACAGGCTTTACGTCGCTGACCCATGACTATACAAAAGGCATTGCTTATCATCCAGATCATTCTTTACAGATAGGACCATTTACGATCACCTTTCTAAGAACGATTCATCCTGTACCTTGTTTTGGGATGAGGATTACAGATGGGGAGAGTAGTATCGTCTATACGGCTGATACAGCATTTCATGATGATTGGATTCCCTTTGCAACAGAAGCAGACTTGCTCGTGACCGATTGTAATTTTTATGCCCACCAAAATGGGGAGGCAGCAGGACATATGACGAGTCAAGAAGGCGCGATGATTGCGGAACAAGCACATGTAGGTGAGCTCATCTTAAGTCATTTACCACAATATGGAGATCCATTGCAATTAGTAAAGGAGGCGGAACAAATTTATCAAGGAAAAGTCCGCTTAGCATCAGAAGGTTTGACATGGCGAAAATAAAGCGCCCCCATCCCGCTCAATTTTTTGATTGCCCGTACGAATTCCTTTAAACTAAGAAAGAATGAAATAATAAGTGGAGGTAGTTTGCAGATGAAGTTTATCGACAATAAAGGCATTACCGATCCAAGTATAAATTTAGCTCTCGAAGAATATGTATTGCAAAACTTTGGTGAAAAAGATACCTATTTATTGTTTTACATAAATGAACCATCGATTATTATCGGTAGAAACCAAAATACGGTCGAGGAAATTAACACCGATTATGTGGATGAAAATGGTATTAAAATCATTCGTCGTTTATCAGGTGGTGGGGCTGTCTATCATGATGAAGGGAACTTAAATTTCAGCTTTATTACGAAAGACGATGGGGATAGCTTCCATAACTTTGCTAAATTCACCCAACCGGTTGTGGATGCTTTAAATAAGCTTGGTGTACCTGCCGAATTAATTGGCCGCAATGATTTATTAGTTGAAGGTCGAAAAATATCCGGAAATGCTCAATTCGCGACAAAGGGCCGAATGTTTGGCCATGGAACATTAATGTTCGATTCCGAAATTGAACATGTTGTAGCCGCCTTAAATGTAAAAAAGGAGAAGATTGAATCAAAAGGAATCAAATCCATCCGAAGTCGTGTTGCTAATATTACAGAGTTCCTTGGGGAAGAATTGACAATGGATGAATTTAAAGAAATGCTTTTACGTAATATCTTTGATGTGGAAGACCTGAACGAGATTCCGCGTTATGAATTAACCGAAGAAGATTGGGAAAACGTTTATCAATTAGCAGAGGAACGCTATCGTACATGGGATTGGAACTATGGAAAATCACCATCCTTTAATATTAAAGAATCCTATAAATTTGATTCCGGATTGCTTGATCTACGATTAAATGTCAAGAAAGGGATCATTGAAAACTGTACGATTTATGGCGACTTCTTTGGAATTGGCCCTGTAAACGAGTTAGAAGATCAACTCAAGGGTGTACGTCATGAAAGACAAGCCATTGAAGCAGCACTCGAGGAGATCGATGTCCCATATTACTTAGGTAAGATTACGAAAGAACAATTTATTAATTTACTTTATTAATCAAGATAAGGATACATGAGATAGACAATATTATCGAAAGACAGTGAACAGATGGGGTGAATCCTGTATGGAATAGGATTCATCCCATTTCTTACATAAAATCCCAAAATAAACTATCAATTTATCGGTTAGTTTGGTAAATTAGTATATAAGCCTCTTTCTTTTCATTTAAATGATGAAAGGATGAATTTAATTGACTCATATTAAAAGGGACTATTATTCTCCAACATATGAAATTAATCCTCTAACAATGGCAGTTTTACCACAACATGATAAAGAAGGAAACACGAGTTCGCATGTTATAGAAGGAAATGAAGATTATTTTGTAGCATTTTCCCCTAGTAAAGTGATCGATTTTGCATGTCGGTTTTTTGGCTCAAGTTTGAAAGGCAGGCAAGAAGGAACAAAAGCAGTCAGTAATATAACACATAAGGCACCGATCTCAGTGGCTCCTTCTAGTGGAATTTACTTCTTGCCCACCTTGTCACCAGTGAATCCGATGTGCGGATGGATTGCCCACTCACATATTAAAGAAATCAATCGAGCTCCAGAAGGAACAGAAATCGTCTTTAAAAATGGCCGCAACGTAATTGTAGAAGTCTCATTTGGTTCGATGTTAAATCAAGTGCAACGGACAGCACAGTTTCGTTACTGGTTGGAAAATCGGATTAATTATTTGGACAGACCGGATTTTCCATAAAAATATGTCTTTTTTACGGGACGAGCATGTATAAAATAATTGTAATTCTTCATCATTGCTTATTGCATGATAATCCATTTAATAATCCTGTTCGATCTATTTTGTGATGAAATAAAAAATGCTAAGTGAAATAGAAAGAGGCGAAAGTCTGTTAATCCTTTCCAGAATGGACTATTTATATTAAAATAGGAGACAGTAAAATGTAACTACTTTAATGCCATAGGTGGACAAGGAGATTTGACCA
>DATGSG010000145.1:0-14681 GCA_035302925.1 Virgibacillus sp.
GGCTTCCGTTTGCTTCCTGCGCTCGACTTGCATGTATTAGGCACGCCGCCAGCGTTCGTCCTGAGCCAAGATCAAACTCTCCATAATAGATAAGTTCGACATATCAGTCGGATGATATAAATGAATACATCATCTTCATGATATGAAATAATCTTAGCTTGTTTCATACTTGTATTAAAATCAGCTGTTCAGTTACCGGATATCAAACAACAAAGTTGAATGATAATTCATGTAACGATCATACTGATGTATAAAGAACAAATTCATGTTCTTTCTAACATACTGGTTGTTCTGTTCAGTTTTCAAGGAACAAATCGTTTGTCACCGTTTGGATTAGGCGACTTCTTAAATATAACACCGTCGATTAAATAAGTCAACCACTTTCTTTATTTAATTTCTAGTTTCTTTATTTAGTTTCTAAATCGTTGCTTGCTGTTGTACAAGGCAACGTTTATTAATCTAACACGCCTAAACTTTAAAATCAAGAGAAATGAAATAAAAAGTTATAAAAACAAGTATATCACCAGTTTTAAAAACCTCGTTACTCAATGGTGACGCCTGTTACAGCAGTTTCATTACATATAAAGAAAAAACTCTCATGAAAAGTGCCTTTATATACAATCTCCAACCTTATTCATTATTATAGACCAAATGATAGGCAAAAAAGAGACTAGCTCTCTCGTTTATACTTCTATTAAACATAAAATAGTTCCAAACAAGAGAGCTAATTATAAAATATAGGTGACTTTAAATTTCGCTCAAAGCTAATTAAACTCTTTTATTTATTGATTCCGCATTTGCGGGAATAATAATACATCACGAATGGATGGTGCATTTGTTAATAACATAACAAGTCGATCAATTCCGATTCCCAGACCGCCTGTAGGTGGCATCCCATACTCAAGCGCTTCGAGGAAGTCTTCATCCATTTGATGTGCTTCATCATTCCCCTGCTCTCTTTCAGCGACCTGCGCTTCAAATCGAGCGCGTTGCTCAATCGGATCATTTAGCTCACTAAAGGCATTTGCATGTTCACGACGTACAATAAACAATTCAAATCGATCAGTAAAACGCCCATCATCCTTGTTCGTTTTAGCTAACGGTGATACTTCAACAGGGTGACCGTAGATAAATGTAGGCTGAACTAATTCTTCTTCTACCTTTTGTTCAAAGAACTCATTCAAAATATGTCCATAAGTCATTGAACTTTGAATCCTCACGCCATGCTCTTCAGCTAATGCTCTAGCCTCTGAATCACTGACCTCTTTCCAGAAGTCGACTCCAGTATACTCTTTTACAGCTTCCACCATATGAAGTCTCTTCCATCGTGGCTCCAAATCGATTTCATCTTCACCATACTTAATTAATGTCCCGCCCAACACGTCCTTAGCAATATGAGCTACTAAGTTTTCCGTTAAAGACATGATATCTTCATAATCGGCATAGGCTTCATATAATTCGATCATCGTAAATTCAGGATTATGTCTTGTCGATACTCCTTCATTACGGAAAACGCGCCCAATCTCATATACCTTTTCCATTCCACCTACAACTAAACGTTTTAAATGGAGTTCAATTGCAATTCTCATGTATAAAGGAATATTCAATGCGTTATGGTGCGTCTCAAATGGACGAGCTGATGCACCACCTGGAATGGCATGCATTGTCGGGGTTTCTACTTCTAAAAACCCTTGATCATCCAAATACCTGCGCATTGATTGAATGATTTTACTACGCATAATGAATGTTTCACGACTATCTAAGTTGGTGATTAAATCTAAGTAACGTTTGCGGTAGCGCTGTTCAACATCTTTTAACCCATGATGTTTTTCTGGTAATGGGCGCAGTGACTTCGTTAATAATTGAAATTCTTTTGCAATTACAGACAGCTCGCCCACATTTGTTTTAAATACAATCCCTGTCACACCTACAATATCACCGATATCGATTGTTTTAAAAACATCATAAGCCTCTTCACCAATCTCATCTTTACGCACATAAATTTGCACCTGGCCACTTGAATCTTGGAGATGGGCAAATCCCACTTTCCCCTTCCCACGTTTCGTCATCACTCTTCCGGCAATGGTTACTTCTTCATCTTTTGTTTCCAATTCTTCTTTAGAAAAAGCAGCATAAGAATCATGCATCTCTTGGGCCATTGCAGTTCTTACAAACTTACCACCAAAAGGATTTAACCCTTGCTCTTGATACGTTGCTAATTTTTCACGGCGAACAAGCATTTGTTCATTTAATTCTTCTGACACTGTCTATCACTCCACTTATCTGCATTTTTTAATCGATTGGTACATGGTATTCTTTCTCTACTGATTAAGAAGCACTCGTTGTCGCTTCCAATTCATGAGTTAGTTATACAATTTCTCTAATAAACCATCCCTAAGCACGATTCAGTCTACTTGTCTAATGAGCCTAGGTGATTTATATATCCTTTTACCTTTTGCCCGCTGACATATCATGTCCATTTCACGACATCCTTCTTCGCTTCACTAGGAAGGTCCCTGATCAAACCTGATACTTGCTGATTGATTGTTGGTATCATGAGTGATGGGGCGATCTCCGCTAATGGAATGAGCACGAAGGCACGTTCATGCATCCTTGGATGTGGAATTGTTAAACGGTCTGTTTTTCTATCTTCTTGATTATACACTAAAATGTCAAGATCTATCGTTCGAGGTCCAAAGCGAATCCCCCGATTACGCCCTAATTGTTGCTCTATTTTCTGACAGGCATCCAGTAAGTGGATCGATGAGTGAGTTGTTTTAATTTGGATCACCATATTTAAGAAATCCGCCTGCTCTGTATAACCAACTGGCGCTGTTTGATAAATAGATGACGTCTCACCGACCTTTACTCCCTCATCTTGGGCTAATAAATGAAGTGCTTTTTCTAGATGTTCTTTTCTAGGTTCAATATTCGTTCCCAATGCAATAAATGCTTGATTCATACTAATCTCTCCCGATAAATTTCAACAGCTACAGAGTGATAATGCCCCGGGATCGGTGGATCTGGCTTACTCACTTTCACACTACACGCTTCTAATAAATCAAACTGAGCAAGTAACTGTTCAGCTATGTCCTCAGCAACTGCTTCAATCAGATTTTTAATATCATCTTCAACAATCTTTCTTACGAGTTCATAAGCATGTCCATAATGAATTGAGTTCATCATATCATCTGTTTTACCTGCTTTATGTAGATCAAGGAATAGCTCAACATCCACATTAAAACGTTGTCCAAGTTTATTTTCCTCCGGTAATAAGCCGTGAAAACCATAAAACTGCATATGATGTAGGATGATTTTATCCATGAAGTCCGATCCCCTTTACCATCGCATCCATCATTTTTGCCAGCTCCTTATGAAGCCCTACATGATGAACACGGAAAATCTGTACGCCTTTTGTAATCCCCAAACATGTTGTTGCACCTGTTCCATTATCTCTTTCCACTGGCGGTATATCGAGTAAATCGCCAATAAAGGATTTTCGTGAAGCCCCTAATAAAACAGGATAGCCGAGATCTGTAAACTCCTCTAGTTTATTCATCACAGTAAAGTTATCTTCCATTGATTTAGCAAAACCAATCCCTGGATCAAGAATAATGTTTTCCATAGGAACGCCTGCCTGATATGCAATGTCAATGCTCTCTTGCAAATCGTTCTTCATATCTTCAATCAACCATGAATAGTTTACATCTGTTCGGTTGTGCATCAAAATAATTGGCACATGATATTGGGCTGCTATGCTAGCAATTTCTGGTTCTTTCTTTGCTCCCCATACATCATTAATGATCTCTGCCCCGGATTTAATAGCCTGTTCAGCAGTTCTTGCTCTATATGTATCAATGGATATCGGTATGTTAATTCGTGACTTAATGGCTTGTATAATCGGAATGACCCGTTCCAATTCTTCTTCTTCAGACAATGCTTCATGTCCTGGGCGTGTTGATTCCCCACCAATATCAATAATGTCCGCACCTTCACGTTCCATTTCCACAGCTCTAAGAATCGCATTTTCTTGGGTTAGATAATTTCCTCCATCTGAAAAAGAATCAGGAGTAATATTTAAAATCCCCATAATATGAGTGCGTTCCGCTAAATGATACGTTTTCGTTTTGGTAGTTAAGTACATCGTATTGACCTTCTTTCAGACTACATTATTATCCCTTATCCTACCATAGATGAATGAAAAAATTAGGTTTTTCGCTATAATTGATAGCAAAAAACCTAATCTTTTCATCTTCGATAACGGAAGAAACCCACCTGATTTGATTCATTTCATACCACTTGATCTACGTTTTTCTAAACCTCTTCATCAAATTGATATAAAGCAGTGGATAAATACCTTTCCCCATTATCAGGTAATATCGCAAGCACCTTTTTACCTTTACCTAATTTTTCGGCTACCTTCTTCGCTGCAGCAATTGCCGCACCAGAGGAGATTCCACCTAATATTCCTTCTTGTTTTGCAACCGCTCGTGCCGTATCGAATGCTTCATCATTTGATATCTGGATCACTTCGTTATAAATCTCAGTATCTAATACTTTCGGAATAAATCCTGCACCAATTCCTTGGATTTTATGGGGCCCTGGAGTACCACCTGATAAAATCGCTGAATCTACTGGTTCCACAGCATAAAGTTCCACCTTAGGAAAGTTTTCTTTTAATACCTTACCCGCTCCAGTGATGGTTCCACCCGTACCAATTCCTGAGATAAAGGCATCCACTCCATCTTTCATCTGTTCAACAATCTCCGCACCTGTTGTCCGAGCATGAACTTCAGGATTTGCCGCATTATCAAACTGCTGTGGCATAAAGTAACCATGTTCGGTCCGGAGATCTTCCGCCTTCTTAATAGCGCCCTTCATCCCTTCGGATCCAGGTGTTAAAATTAATTCTGCCCCAAATGCCCGTAATAAATTGCGACGTTCTTTACTCATTGTATCAGGCATTGTAATGACCAATTGATAGCCTTTTGCTGCTGCTACCATAGCTAAACCAATTCCTGTATTTCCACTTGTTGGCTCGATCATAGTATCGCCGGCCTTTAATACTCCCTGCTCTTCCGCCGCTTCAACCATCGCTAAGGCAATACGATCCTTCACAGAGCTCGCCGGATTCATGAATTCCAATTTCACATAAATATCCGCGTGATCTTTATGAGCCGTTCGTTTTAATTTTACAATCGGTGTTCCACCTATAAGGCCCGTAATATCTTCTGTAACCTTCATTTTGCCGCCTCCCAATCCATAGTAAACTCGTATGGTTTACTTTAATGTACGTGAATATATAAGAAATGTCAACAATTAATTCCGTTTCAACTTTATTAGTTCAGCCTCGGTAAAAGTGTAAGTCTCATTACAAAAATGACAATTGGCCTCTGCTCCATGATCCTCTTCAATCATTTCTTCGATCTCTTCATCACCTAATCCAGTGATCGCACGTTCGATTCGTTCTCTAGAACATTTGCATGTAAATTGGATCGGAAGTTTTTCGTGTATTTTAACGGTCTCTTCACCAAATAAGCGTTGCAAAATTTGCTCTGGCGTATTTCCTTGTTCAATTAAATTTGAAATCGATGGGAATCCCTGTATTTGATCTTCCAACCGATCGATCAACTCTTCGTCAGCTCCCGGCATCATCTGGACAATAAAACCGCCGGCCGCTAATATCGTGTGATCAGGATTTACCAATACGCCGGCCCCTGTTGCTGTAGGAATCTGCTCGGAAGTAGCAAAGTAGTAGGTGAAATCCTCACTGATCTCTCCAGATACAATGGGAACTTGACCTGTAAATAAATCTTTCATCCCTAAATCCTTTACAACACTGAGGTTCCCCTCTGTTCCGACAACCCCAGCAACATCTAATTTCCCCTGCTCATTCGACTCTAGATCTACATGGGGATTCATGACATACCCCCGTACCTCCCCTTTTGCATTTCCATCCGTCACAATGGCCCCGATTGGTCCATTCCCTTCAATTTTTGCCGTTAATGAATCATCGCCCTTTAACATCGCACCCATTAAAGCTGTAATTGTTAACGATCTACCAAGAGCTGCTGAGGCGGTTGCCCATGTATCTTGACGTCTACGCGTTTCTTCTACCAATTTTGTTGATCTAACTGCATAAGCCCGAACCATTCCATCATATGTTGTTGCTTTAACTAAATAATCTGCCATGACTTATATGCCTCCCTCA
Source organism: Virgibacillus sp. (assembly GCA_035302925.1). Classification (GTDB taxonomy): domain Bacteria; phylum Bacillota; class Bacilli; order Bacillales; family Amphibacillaceae; genus CALAMD01. The sequence goes on from DATGSG010000145.1 coordinate 6,212, forward strand.
TTTTTATTCCGTTGATAAATTAAATACAAACCTTGAAGCGTTAAATGTGTATCCACTTCATCAATTGTTTCCGATTCATCTGCTAACAGGGCAGCAAGCCCTCCCGTTGCGATTACTTGTGGTCTTTCGTTGACACTCGCTGTAATCCGCTTAACAATCCCATCTACCTGCCCGATATACCCATAAAAGACACCCGACTGCATCGCTTCAACCGTCGAAGTACCTACAATATTCATTGGTGATTGAATTTCTATCTTCGGTAGCTTTGAAGCCTTACTGTACAAAGCCTCCATCGAGATTTTAATTCCAGGAGCTATCAATCCACCCGTATATTCCTTGTTTTCATTAATATAGCAATAGGTTGTTGCGGTACCAAAATCAATAATAATCAAAGGAGCACCATATATCTCAATCGCACCCACCGCATTAACGATTCGATCTGCTCCTATTTCTTCCGGATGTGGATAAGCCATTCCCAAATGAGAGTCTACATTCTCACGACCAATGATTAATGGTTTCAAATCAAAATATTCCTCACACATCTTTTCTAAAGCAACCATAATTGGCGGAACAACAGAAGATATAATGACCCCTGTGAAATCAGAAAAACGGATGTCTTTATGATCAAATAATGATTTGATCAACATCCCAAATTCATCTTCCGTTCGGTGTCGATCCGTCTTAATTCGCCATTCATATGTTAATTGGTTATTCTCAAATACACCTAAAACCGTGTTCGTATTCCCAGCATCGAAAACAAATATCATCTTAACCAAACCCTTCTACATCGTATGGGAATAATAAGTAGTATAACGGATATTCGCTACCTTTATTCTTCCTATTATTTATAGATGCGACAACTCTCTGTCTGTATGATAAATCTAACATAGCTTCCACCTGCTCACATGCATAAAAAACGTAAAGAAAAGCAGTCTCCTTCGTAATAAACAGAGACTGCTTTCCCACATGTTACTTATCTTTCTTCTTCATCTGATGGATCATCGGATTTCGGTGTTTGCTCTTTTTCTTCTAAAGCCTTCTCTCTTTCAGCTAACTTGGCTTTTTCCTTTTTCCTTGCAGCCTCAATGCTTTCAGGAGAATCATCTTCATCTTGCGATTGAATATTCACCTTGACATCATCGGGTTCCTCTTCAGGAAACTCTGGCTCAGGCAATATACCATCCTCAAACAGTCCTTTGATTTGTCGTTCATCAAGTGTTTCAATTTCGAGCAATGTTTTTGCGATTAACTCAAGTTTATCTTTGTTTTCAAGTAAGATCCTTTTAGCACGCTCATAACAATATTCGATGAAACCTTGCATTTCTTGATCGATTTCATAGGCGATCTTATCACTATAAGCTTGCTCATTTTGAATATCTCTACCTAAAAAGACTTGATCCCCACCACTTCCATTAAACTGTAGTGGTCCAATCTTTTCACTCATTCCATATTCTGTAATCATCTTATTAGCAATCGCTGTTGCACGCTGGAAGTCATTGGATGCTCCTGTACTTACTTCGTCTGCTCCGAAGATTACTTCTTCTGCAACTCGACCACCTAATAATCCGGTGATTTTATCCAGTAATTCTGGCTTCGTAATAATATACCGGTCTTCTTTCGGTAACATAACAGCATATCCGCCTGCTTGACCACGTGGAACAATTGTCACCTTGTGTACTGTATCCGCATCGTCAAGGACCATACCAATCACAGTGTGCCCACTTTCATGATAGGCAACAATTTGACGTTCCTTCTCAGAAATAACCTTACTTTTCTTAGCAGGACCAGCAATCACTCGGTCAATCGCTTCATCGACTTCAAGCATACCAATTTTTGCTTTATCAAAACGAGCAGCAACTAAAGCCGCTTCGTTGAGTAAGTTCTCCAAGTCGGCACCAGAAAATCCTGGAGTACGCATCGCGATCGTATTCAAATTAACAGACTCATCAAATGGTTTGTTTTTAGAATGTACTTTCAAGATCGCTTCACGGCCTTTAACATCTGGACGATCAACCGTAATTTGACGGTCAAAACGACCTGGACGTAATAATGCAGGGTCTAGAATATCGGGACGGTTTGTCGCTGCGATCATAATAATTCCTTCGTTCGCATCAAAGCCATCCATTTCTACAAGTAATTGGTTTAGGGTTTGTTCACGTTCATCGTGCCCACCACCAAGACCTGCTCCACGCTGTCTACCTACCGCATCAATCTCATCAATGAATATAATACAAGGTGCGTTTTTCTTCGCATTTTCAAATAAATCACGAACACGAGAGGCACCGACACCGACAAACATCTCCACAAAGTCTGAACCACTAATCGAGAAGAATGGTGTTCCGGCTTCACCTGCGACGGCTTGAGCAAGTAATGTTTTACCTGTCCCTGGTGGCCCAACTAAAAGGACACCCTTTGGAATACGTGCTCCTACAGCAGTAAACTTACGAGGATCTTTCAAGAAGTCAACAACTTCTACAAGTTCCTGCTTCTCCTCATCGGCACCTGCAACATCTGGGAAGCGAACTTTCTTCTGATCTTCGGTATATAACTTCGCCTTACTCTTACCGAACTTCATTACATTACCGCCACCACCGCCACCACCTTGTGATTTGGTGATGATAAAGAAGAAGATCGCTCCGATAATTAGAAACGGAAGCATCATCGCTAAGAAGCTAAAGAACGCATTCGGTTGTTCCTCTTCTTCTACAGTTAAGACACTTTGTTCTGACGCTTGTTCGATAATCGAGGCAACGACATCCGTATTATCGGGAACTTGTGCTACAAACTCCTTATCACCTTTGTCTAACACCCCAGTAAATTGAATAATTTTATTAACGGGTTGATATGTTAACTCTTTAATTTCACCATTATTTAATGCTTGGGTAAATTCTTGATAATCATATTCTTTAACTTCATCACCTGGCCCTTTTACTAATTGAATAACAGCAATCAGGATGAGAAATATGATTCCAAAAAAGAATATTTGTTTGGATACTTTCTTCATTGACAACCTCCTCCCAGGACGGGAAAAACTATATTACATAATACCACATTAAAAAGTTAGAATACAACTAATCTAACTCCCTTTTTTATAATCCCTTTGCTCCTGTTTTATTTAAGATTGAGCGTTAGAATAGATAAATTTCTTATTCACTTTCCGTCGTTCCCCCATAGATAATAGGTTTCAATACACCAATATAAGGTAAATTCCGATATTTCTGTTGATAATCAAGACCATACCCAACGACAAATTCATCTGGTACTTCAAATCCAACAATATCTGCTTTGATAGCTGCTGTGCGGCCTGATGGCTTATCAAGCAATGTCACAATTTTAATTGATTTGGCTTTACGGTACTTAAATAAATCAACTAAATAACGCAATGTTAATCCACTATCGATAATATCCTCAATAATTAATAAGTCGCGACCTTCGACTTTTGTATCAAGGTCTTTCACAATCTTTACTTCTCCAGAAGAACGTGTGTCACTTCCGTAGCTCGACACATCCATAAAGTCCATCTCCAGATATGTCTCCGTATAACGGAGCAAATCAGACATAAATGGCATAGCACCTTTTAACACACCAATGGCTAATGGAAATTTCCCATCATACTCTTTTGTAAGCTGCTTCCCAATTTGTTCACACTTCTTCTTAATGTCTTCGGTCGATATTAATACTTCCTCAATGTCATTATGCATGATTGTCCCCCTGCGTATAGTCCTTTTGATACTCTAGCTTGACATATTGCGCGTGACTGTCGTACTCGCTTCTCATTCCTTTTCTTAAACCAATGAGCCACAGAATCTTTCCGTGATCATCTGTTACGATGGGCCATGTATCTCGTTCTCGACGCGGAACTTTAGCGTCAATAAATACATCTTTAATCTTCTTGCTCCCCGCCAACCCTTTCCAACTCAATCGATCTCCTGGTTGACGTGTTCTTATATGTAAAGGAAGTACAAGATCTTTAACACGACTTACCAAGACAGTTTCGTCTGCTTCAAACGGATCTTCGGTTAGATTCGCTATCATGAACGACCCATCAGGTAAGATTGTTTTCCCAGGAATGCTTACTTCTTTATTAAATCCAGTCTCTTGAATATCTGAATCTGTAAATGAAAAGATCAATTCTCCATAAGACTTCTCTACTTTTAAATGACCTGGAAAGTCAAGCTGTGCATTCCCTTGATCATCATGAAGCAGTTTAAAAAACAACTCCTCATGAACATATGTAAGATGTCTAGGTAGTTTATTGTATAGATAGTTTAATACTAGATGAAACCCACGCCTTTGTAAAGAAAGAGAATACGATTTAAAGGCATTGATTTTAAATGTTGCTTGACGGCTCTCTTTTGTAAAATGAACAGTCTCCATAACCAGCTTTTCAGCCTCAATTTGTAGAAAATACTCATCCTCCTGAAGCGATTCGCTTAAGCTTTGTACAGTGGCATGGATATTATCGTTTTCACCCTTTATTAATGGAATGATATGATTCCTAAAGTAATTTCTCGTATAACGATCATCTTGATTAGAAGGATCCATTCGTGGCGTAATGTCATTCATCTCACAATAAGCAACAATATCAGCTTTTGTCACGCAAAGTAAAGGCCGAACTATTAACCCGGTGACGAATTCCCTTTTAATAGGAATTCCTGAAAGTGCCTTTGTACTTGCTGTTCGTACAAACCCCATCAACATTGTCTCTACCTGATCATCACCATGATGTCCTAACGCAAGATAAGCGGCTTGATAAACCTTCATCTGTTCTTTAAAAAACTGGTAACGGACATCCCTTGCAGCTACCATTGTACTCACTTGATGTTCCTTCATATAACCTGTTACATCACATGCTGCGGAAATGAATTCAATTCCCCATTCTTGGCACACTTGCTGCACATAACGTAGATCTCCCTTTGATTCTTCCCCTCTTAGTTGATGGTCAACAGTGAGGGCGACCAGACGCAGATTCCATTCTTCTTTTATCGAATAATAATAATGCAATAAAGCCATGGAGTCTGGTCCTCCAGATACACCGATTAACACGGTCGTATTCTTTTTCAAGAGTTGATGCTTCTCTGTAAATGCGTTGATTGCTCTCTCCATTATCTATCTAACCCCATCATATTCATCTCTTTTTATAAGTTTTATGTATTACTCTTATTGAATGAATTTCATTATTACCGTAAACAGCTATGTTATTCCGCTATAAATAGGGTTTATGAAGTTCATTATTATTATTATAACTTTAATTGCTTATAAATGTAATCAATTTCATAATACCCGTTTAGTGCAACATCGATACAACATATAGTTGCGTTGAATCGTTCTTAACTACATACTGTATCGATGTTGCTGATTTTGGCAATTATGCAATTGATTCAGTCAAATAAACATATCAAATAAAAATGGTACCTTTTTTCTAGTTGAAATAATTGATCCTGATACAATAAAGTATTCTTGGAAATCTTGACGTACGTCAATGTTTATAAAGGTAATGTGTTTTATAATGAAGGTAGTCAAAGAAAAGGGAAGATACTATGTTAGCATCAACAATAAAAAAATAGGAGGAAAATAATATGCAGAGATATATTTTAGGCAAGAAAAATCAGATAACATTAATAAGTGCCATTTTGATTGTACTTGGATTCTATGGTCATTTTGGTTTAGACAATGTGATGCTATCCAATTGGTCGCTCATCATCGCGTCGGTTCTTGGGATCGCACCGATAGCTATTCAGGCGTATCAAGCTTTAAAAGTAAAGGTCGTCAGTATTGATGTACTTGTCACTATTGCCGTTGTTGGAGCGCTACTGATTCAAAACTATGAAGAGTCAGCAATTGTAACCTTCTTATTCTTATTTGGAGCTTATTTAGAACAGCGCACCTTAAACAAAACGCGCTCCGCTATCAGAGAGTTAACAGAGATGGCACCAGAGATCGCGATGAAACAAATGGAAAATGGCGAGTTTGAAGAAGTCGACATTTATGACGTAGACGAAGGCGATATTTTGTTAGTAAGAACCGGTGCAAGTGTTCCAGTAGATGGAACAGTGGTGACTGGTGAAGGTTATATTAACGAAGCAAGTATTACTGGTGAGTCTGTACCAGTAAGTAAAGGAAATGGTTCGGAAGTATTTGCCGGCACGATTTTGGAAAATGGAACGATCCAAATCCAAACTGAACGCGTAGGGGAAGATACAACCTTTGGTAAAATTATTGAATTAGTAGAAGAGGCACAAGACTCTAAGTCAGAAGCAGAACGATTTATTGATAAATTCTCTAAATACTATACACCAGCTGTTTTAGTCTTAGGTATTGTGATTTGGTTAGCTACGCAAAATGTTGAACTGGCAATTACTGCTCTCGTTTTAGGGTGTCCTGGTGCTCTAGTAATTGGTGTTCCTGTATCCAACGTATCCGGTATCGGAAATGGTGCACGTAATGGTGTACTTTTAAAAGGTAGTGAAGTCATTAGTGATTTTAGTAAAGTGGATACGGTTGTTTTTGATAAAACTGGAACATTAACAGTAGGAAATCCTGAAGTCGCAGAAAAAGCGTTTTATGGGAATGGTATTGAAGAAGCGCTTGGTTATTTGGCTAGTGTGGAACGTGAGTCAGATCATCCATTAGCAAAAGCAATCCTAAACGATATTGAGGAACCAACCATTTCCACAGTGGAAGAAACTGAAGTTGTTAAAGGAGAAGGGATTGTAGCAAAAGTCAATGGTCACCGCATTGCAGTTGGTAACGTAGCTTTAATGGAAAGAGAAAATGCTGCATTAAGCAAGCAAGCTCGTGAAGACGTCAAGCGTTATGAAAAAAATGGGAACTCACTTGTTTTAACTGCAGTTGATGGAGAATTAAAAGTATTAATGGGCATTCGAGATCAAATTCGACCAGGCGTGAAAGAAGAACTTCAAAACATGAGACATCTTGGCGTAAAAAATCTTGTCGTTCTATCTGGAGACAACCAAGGAACAGTCGATTTAGTATCTCGTGAACTTGGGCTAACAGAAGCACATGGACATATGTTACCAGAAGATAAATCAGCTTATATTGAAAAGATGCAAGCTGCAGGGCAGATTGTAGCCTTTGTCGGTGACGGCGTGAATGATAGTCCATCCCTAGCATTAGCGGATATTGGGATTGCGATGGGAAGCGGAACGGATGTTGCTATCGAAACGTCAGACGTTGTCTTGATGCACTCTGAGTTCAGTCAATTAACACATGCATTAGGCTTAACAAAGTCCATTTCGAGAAATATGAAACAAAACATCGTCATTGCAATCGGTGTCGTACTCATCTTATTGACTGGCTTATTATTTAGTAACTGGATGAACATGACAATTGGAATGTTAGCTCACGAAGCGAGTATCTTAGTTGTTATCATAAATGGTATGCGATTGCTTCGCTACCGTTTATGAGGGAACAAGTTTAATTTAAAATAAAAGTATTTTAAGAAAACAAGCAAAACTTGATCTACATCAATTTTAAAAAAGAAAAACAATGTTACGCTAGAAGTATAGAGAAGACAGGCGAGGTAATCGCAGTCTTAATAAAAAGGAGAGATTGATCATGCATAAAGCAACGATTAATTTAGAGTCATTATCTTGTCCATCATGTTTACAAAAGATTGAGAATGCCTTAAAAGGATTGAACGGGATTGAAAAGGATAGCGTAGAAGTACTATTTAATTCAAGTAGAGTAAGAACAAATTTTGATCCTGAATCTGTAACGATTGAAGAAATTGAAAAAGCGATTGAAGATCTTGGTTATCCTGTCATTAGATCGAGAGTAAAATCTGCTTAAGCAATAGAATAATTTTCAGACGAGAAAGGGGGTCCGATCATGTCGAAACAAATGGCAACATTTAATCAAGTCGTAGAAGAACATTTTCAAACATTAGATTTATACACGACTGCAATTACTCGAGCACATGGTGATAATCATCCAGAAGCATTTAAAGTACGCGATCTATTTGAAATAATATCTTCAAAAGTAAAAGAAGCAGGCTCTAACAAACCAAGTTTGGATGAGGAATTTACAAAGTTGCGTAACATCACTAATAATTACGCAGTCCCTGAAGATGTTTGTGAAACATATGCAGGTGTTTATGGGATGTTATCGGAAGCAGACAATGCATATCATGCCTAAAGAAAGAAGGGAGAAATAAATAATGCAAAAAGCAACGATTAATTTAGAATCATTATCTTGTCCATCATGTTTACAAAAGATTGAGAGTGCTCTAAAAGGATTGAACGGGATTGAAAAGGATAGTGTAGAAGTACTATTTAATTCAAGTAGAGTAAGAACAAATTTTGATCCTGAATCTGTAACGATTGAAGAAATTGAAAAAGCGATTGAAGACCTTGGCTATCCAGTCATTAGATCAAGAGTAAAATCTGCTTAATCTTGATTAGAACTTAACTGTTGTTACTAAGAAAGAGGGCTGCTAGAATGCAGCCCT
>DATGSG010000146.1:0-15838 GCA_035302925.1 Virgibacillus sp.
TGGGATGATTTACTAGATCCTAAATGGGAAGATGAAATTATTATTAGATATCCACTTGCTTCAGGAGGAATGCGCACGATATTTTCCGCTATTATTTATGATTTAGACCATGAAGATCCTGAGAAAGGATTTGAATGGTTAGGTAAATTGGATGAAAACACAAAAGAATATTCTGCTAATCCAGAGATTATGTATAATCAAGTTGCTAAAGGTGTTGGTAATATTTCGATATGGAATATGCCGGATACGGTTGAACTAGCTGAAGAAAAGGAATATCCATTCAGCTATAACCTACCCGAAAGTGGTACACCCGTTTTAACGGAAGGTATTGCTGTAATTGATAATGCGCCACACCCTAAAGCAGCTGAGGCATTTTATGAATTTGTAAATACACCTGAAGCAGCCAAACTCCTAGCAGAAAGTTATTACCGTATTCCAACACGTGATGATATTGAAGAGCTTCCCGATTGGATTGAAGAAACTGAAATTGTACCAATGGATGTGGATTGGGAGTTATTCGAAGAAAAAGAAGATGAATGGATGGAATACTGGGATAACAATATTAAGAATACTGAGATAGATAAAAGTGACGAGGAATGAATTTCGTAATTTCCAAAACTAGCAATACCAACACGACATATAGTTAAGAATGATTAACGAAACTATATGTTGTATCGGTAGGGCAACAAACAAGTATTATGAAATTCATTAGAATAATAATAAAAATCTTGAATAATGACTTTAATTTGGATTAGAAAGCATTGTTTTATAATTAATGAATTTCATAATCCCTATTTATAGCTATATCACTCCAGCAGCGAAGTGATATAGCTGTTACGGTAATTATGAAATTCATTCAATGAAAGAAGGAGTTGTTGTTTCATGTCAATTGTTCATTTATCAGAAATTACAAAACGTTTTGGGGATGTTACAGCAGTAGAAGACTTAGAATTAACCATCCAAGAAGGAGAGTTTTTCACGTTTTTGGGTCCAAGTGGGTGTGGAAAAACAACAACTCTAAGAATGATTGCTGGATTTTACTACCCAACTGAAGGAAAAGTTAAGTTTAATGATCGTGATATGACTAAAGTAGCACCTGAGAAAAGAAATACGGGCATGGTTTTTCAAAACTATGCCTTGTTTCCCCATATGACTGTCTATGAAAATGTGGCATTTGGTTTAAAGGTCCGGAAAATTAAAAATACGGTTATAAAAGAAAAAGTAACGGATGTACTGAAAAAAGTAAGGCTTGATCAATATATTGGTCGGCAAGTAAGTCAATTAAGTGGGGGACAACAACAGCGTGTCGCGCTAGCACGAGCGCTCGTTATCGAACCAGATATTTTATTACTTGATGAACCACTTAGTAATTTGGATGCGCGTTTACGTGATGAGATGCGCACAGAAATATTGAGATTACAACGAGAATATGGAATTACGACGATTTATGTCACACACGATCAAATTGAAGCGTTATCAATGAGTGATCGGATTGCTGTCTTTAATATGGGCGAGTGCCATCAAGTTGGAACACCTACAGAAATATATAATGAACCGGTAAATGATTTTGTAGCTGAGTTTATTGGTGAGACGAACTTATTGCCAGTTACTTTTACAGAAGGAGATGGGCAGCGATCACTCTTTTATTGTGAAGAGATAGAACAAACCATGTACGTCAAACAGACAGATCTTAATATCGCCACGTATCAAGAAGAAGATGATCTATTTATATCAATTCGTCCTGAAATCGTTCGAGTTAGTAAAGAATGGATTGATGCAGACAATGTTTTTCAAGGTCAAGTATCGCTCGTTCAGTTTACTGGAGAATCTATACATACTTTTGTCAAACTGAATGAGCAGGTAACGATGAAGATAACCGATTTGAATCGGGGGCCTGGTACTTATTTAGAAGAAGGTACGGACATTTATATTCACATACCGAAAGATCAAATACGGGTTGTTCCGCAGGCAAGGGAGTGACAATATATGTTAAATGCTGAAAAAAGAAAAACACTTTTTTTATTAATTCCAGTTATTATCATTCTTGTTGGGTATGTTCTTTATCCTACCTTTGAGACATTTCTAGAGAGCATGCGAAAGAACGGGGTATTCTCTCTAGAAAATTATAAAGATTTCTTTGGTGCAAAATCAGCTTCAAATTTTGAAGCATTGTGGAATTCAGTTTATATTTCGCTGTTATCTGTTTTCTTTAGTGCGCTAATCGGTATTCCTTTAGCATTTATTTTTACCCGGTATGATTTCCCGGGACGTCAGTTCTTTTCCAATATCGCTATTATGCCAATCGTATTACCATCACTTGTAGGTGTTATGGCGTTTATGTTTTTATATGGTGAGGCAGGACTTGTTCCTAATGCAATTAAGGATTTGTTCAACCTTTCTAAAGTACCCTTTAGTATTGGTGGAATATCTGGTATTTTACTCGTTCACGCTTATACGATGTATCCCTATTTTTATATGACGACATCCTCTGCATTAAACAATATTGATCCGTCCCTAGAGGAGGCAGCTGCAAACTTGGGATCAAGTAAATTGAAAGTATTTTGGAAAATAACCTTTCCACTGTTAACGCCAGGGCTTGTAGCGGCTTCATTACTTGTATTTATGGTATCGATGGCTTCATTTAGTGCACCTTTTCTACTAGCAGGTGGTTATCGTGTACTCAGTTTACAAATCTATTTCTCTAAAATAAATGGAGATCTAGAAATGGCGGCAACACAGTCAATTATTTTATCAGTTGTTTCGATTTCGTTTTTATTATTTATGCGTTGGTATCAAAGCAGGAAAGATTATCGTATGGCCAGTAAAGGAATTGGAGCACATCGAAGCGAAGTGAATAATCCAGTTTTGAAATGGTCGATGGTAACGATGGGGATTGTAGCCATGATTATCTTACTCTTGCCACATGCAACATTACTTTTATTATCGCTTGTACCTGATGGGGCTTGGACATGGCAAACATATCCAACGGCGTTAAGTCTTGAAAACTTCCGTTTATTATTTGATGACCCAAATGTTTGGGAACCTGTACGAAATAGTTTAATCATGACTGTAATTGCTTGTGTAGGTGTGTTTATATTTGGAATGATCACATCTTATACACTTGTTAAACGAAAGTTTGTCGGGAAAAATTTATTGGATATTTTAGTAATGATTCCATGGGCATTGCCGGCGACGGTTGTTGGGATGAATATGATCTTAGCATTTAATAAACCATCCGTATTTTCTTTTGGAAAAATATTAGTCGGAACGTTCTGGATTTTACCGCTTGCTTACTTTATACGTTTTATTCCACTTGTTGTTCGATCAACAAATGCTGTATTGGAACAAATGGATGATTCGATTGAAGAGGCGGCACAGAATTTGGGTGCGAAATGGTTTTACACCTTTAGGCGTGTAGTGCTCCCTATTATTATGCCGGGTGTTTTAAGTGGTACATTGCTGGCGTTCGTTCAGGCAATAGGAGAATTTCCAACCTCCGTTTTATTATACACATTAAGTAATCGCCCGATTTCAATCGAGATCATGAACCAATTAAGAATGTTTAATATGGGACAGGCAGCTGCATATGGAATGATCCAAGTAGGCCTCATTTCAATTGTCATGTTTATCGCGTACAAATTCTTTAATGTTAAGACTGAAAATACATTTTAAGTTTAGCTTAAATTCAGCATTTAGAAGTCAATTATGATGTGAGAGGTGTGTTTAAAAAATGTCTACAATAAAAGAAGAATTTGAAGCAAAAGATGGAGAGAACTTTCCGGGAAAGGTATTTAGTGAAACGTTATTAAAGCCAATTTTCTACGATCAAAAAGAACATTTATTTGATGCGATGTTTATGGTTCATAAATCGCATACAACCATGCTTGCGGAACAAGGGATTTTAACAGAAAATGAAGCAGCGAAAATATTAGAAGGGGTTAAACAAGTTGAGGAAAAGGACCGAACCGAAATTCATTATGATTCCCAATATGAGGATTTGTTTTTTCTTGTAGAATCGCAAATCGGTGACTTAATCGGTAATGAGCTAGCAGGGAAAATGCATATTGCTAAAAGTAGAAATGATATGGGCGAAGCGATGTATCGCATTGTTTTAAGAGGATATATAACTGACTCAATCAGCTATGCCGAGAATCTAGCTGTTGCACTCTTGCAGCAAGCAGAGGATCATATCCATTCTATCATGCCAGCACATACACATACACAGCCAGCTCAGCCAACGACATTTGGTCATTATTTAGTAGCGATACATGATAATCTAGTACGGGATATTGACCGTCTAAGACAGGCTTATCGTACGGTTAATCAATCACCAATGGGGGCGGCTGCTATTACAACATCTGGTTTTCCAATTAGCCGTGAACGTATGGTTGAGTTATTAGAATTTGATGGGCTTATTGAAAACTCTTATGATGCGATAGGAAGTGGTGATTATTTAACAGAAGCCGCACAAGCTTTGATTAGTTTGATGACGAATATGGGACGGTGGCTGCAGGAGTTTTTGAGAATGACGTCAAAAGAAGTTGGTTTACTTAAGGTGTCAGATGCTTATGTGCAAATAAGTAGTATTATGCCACAAAAGAGAAATCCAGTATCGATCGAACATTCACGATCTATTGCAAGTAGTGCGGCAGCTGAGGGCATGGCTGTCGTTCATATGGTTCACAATACACCTTTTGGGGATATTAATGATACAGAGGATGATCTACAACCACACCTTTATAGAGGATTTCAAAAAGGAATTCGCGTGTTGCGTCTTATGGAGGCGGTTGTCAAGACGATGACATTCGATGAGGAACGTGCTTATCAACAAGCACGTGAAAACATGATCACCATTACTGAATTGGCAGATGTCCTAGCTCGTGATTATGGTGTATCATTCCGAACTGCCCATCATAAAGCGAGTATTGTTTCTAAAGAGGCGGATAAAATTAACCAAGAATTGTATCAACTATCATTAAAAAAAGTGAATGAATGGATTGAAATTGTGGAGCTTTCACAGGAAGATTGGAATGGTGTTGTTGATCCGACCTATTTTGTTAAACGAAGAAATGTTACAGGTGGTCCCAACCCTGATGTGGTTCAGAAAATGATTGATGATCGAAAATGGAAGTAAGCTTGGCATATTCGCGTTGACTATTTTTGGGTTTCGTTTGTAAGACTATATTTACATGACATTCTAATATTTAAATCCAAGGGAGACATTTTATCATATATGTCTCTCCTTTTGTCCGATTGGTTCATAAATGATTTGTTGATAGAAGGGAACCTAAATTATAACTGTATGTTATTTACTTAATCTAATGAATTTCATAATACTTGTTTAGTGCAATATCGATACAAGATATAGTTGCGTTGAACCGTTCTTAACTACATATTATATCGATGTTGCTGATTTTGGCAATTATGAAATTCATTCAATCAACAAAATAATAAAACGCATAAAACATATTTGTTGTGATATTCTATTTTAATTGAATAAGCTTTGTGGTAAGATAAAATCAAGTTCATATAATATTACAATAATGAAGCGTTTTATTGATTGAGAAATTGTATATTACTCATATATCATTCTATTTCATGCTTCACCACAAATAATGTAAGCGATACCAATGCGTTGAGTTATGATGACTAATTAAATAGGGGGGTAATCGTATCTTGAAACTTTATTTGACAGGGGATCTTTCACAAGTAGAAAAAGGGGTGGATATTCTAGCTGAGGAATTAAGTATTCAACGGAGTGAGCAGGGCTATCCCATTCAACTTACACAAAGGGAAGGCCCGCTCTATGTAGCGATAAAAGATGGTCGCGGTGAAATAAGATATCAGGAAAACATTCATTTCATGAGAGCTTTAGGATTATGGATCGAACAGTATCAAAATGGGGAAGATTTCGAGCTTATAGAAGAACCGCAATTTGAGATGACGGGAGCGATGTTAGATTCTTCGCGGAATGCGGTATTAACGGTGGCCGGAATTCAAGATATGCTCCGAAAAATGGCAATAATGGGATTAAATACATTAATGGTCTATACAGAAGATACATATGAAGTAGAAGAGTATCCTTATTTTGGCTATATGCGTGGCAGATATTCGGAACAGGAATTGAAGATCTGTGATGATTATGCTACTGAATTAGGGATTGAAATGATTCCTTGTATTCAAACCCTGGCCCATTTAACGGAAGCACTCAAGTGGAATTATGCCATTACGATTAGAGATACAGCTGATATTTTATTAGCGGGTCATGCGGAAACATATCAGTTCTTAGAAAAGGTGATTACAGCAGCAACAAAGCCTTTCAAATCAAAGCGGATTCACATTGGTATGGACGAAGCCCATCAACTCGGATTAGGAAAGTACTTGGACCGTAATGGCTATGAAGAGCGGTTCATGATTATGAATCAGCATTTAAAAGAAGTTGTTGCTATTACGAATGAGCTGGGGTTGGACCCCATGATCTGGAGTGATATGTATTTCCGACTAGGTTCCGAAAATGGGGATTATTATGATCCAGAGGCGAAGATCCCAGAAGATATCAAGGCTTCCATCCCTGATACTCAGTTGGTCTACTGGGATTATTATCATATTGATGAGGACTTTTATCGAACCTTTATTCAAAAGCATCAGGATTTGAAATCTGACACCGTGTTTGCTGGTGGAGTCTGGACATGGAATGGCATCTCACCGAATTACGGGAAAGCCATTGCTACAACGGAAGCCGCGCTTGCAGCATGTAAGCAAGAAGGGGTCAAAGAGGTATTTGCAACAATGTGGGGAGATAACGGAGCCGAAACCCCCGTAACGACAGCATTACCCATCTTGCAGTTGTTTGCGGAACATTCTTACCGGAAAAATATAACAGATCAACATCTTGCCGAACGTTTCCAATTTTGCACCGGAAGCGATTATGATTCATTTATGTTATTGAATCAGTTTGATGAAACACCGGGAGTGAGTAAGGATAATCTACATGCATCAAATCCATCTAAGTTTTTGCTATGGCAAGATATTTTAATCGGTCTATATGATGAAAATATTCGCGGATGGGAACTTGGTGAACACTATAGACAGTTAGCATTCCAACTCGAAAAGGCAAAAAAGAAGAACGGGGGCCAGTCATTGCTTTTTGATTTTTATGGACAACTGGCAAAAGTGTTAGCAGCTAAAGCGGAAATGGGGTTACACATAAAGCAAGCCTATGATGAACAGGATTCAGAGAAAATGAAGGGGATTGTAAAGCAAGTTGCTGCATTAAGTGTATCTGCGAATTCATTACGTGAGAAACACCGTACATTATGGTTTTCGATGAATAAGCCATTCGGATGGGAAGTATTGGAGATTCGTTATGGTGGTTTGATCACCCGAATGGACACCGTTCAATATCGCCTGAATCAGTGGTTAAACGGAGAGGTTGATCGAATTGAAGAACTTGAAGAAGAGCGATTGTATTTTGAAGGACCTTATCCAATGCCAGAAGGTGCATTAGGTCGGAATTTGTATCATCGAATTGTAACCGCTAGCAATTTATCATAAATGGCTTTATGGATCAATGAATTTCATTATTTATACTTTTAATTCACGGAATATTAACACATTTATGAAGACATTTGATTTAGAAAAGAGGTGTTTTTTGTGAAAAAGACTCGTTTGCAAGAGAAAGTTGGCAAACTGCTTGTGATTGGCTTTCCAGGGAAGTCTGTTACGGCTGAAGTGAAAGAGCTGATTCATGATTATCATGTAGGAAGCATTATTTTATTTAGCCGAAATATCGGAACACCAGAGGAAGTAGTACATTTAACGACAGCTTTACAGAAAGAAGCAAAAGCAGCGGGACATGAACAACCATTGTTAATAGGGATTGACCAAGAGAATGGTGTTGTTCGTCGATTAGGAAAAGGAGCAACTATTTTTCCTGGAGCAATGGCACTTGGTGCAACAAATCATCCTGATTATGCCTATGATATTAGTTTGGCAACTGGTAAAGAACTAAAAGCATTAGGGATTAATTGGAATTTCGCTCCGGTATTAGATGTCAATAATAACCCGAACAATCCGGTTATTGGTGTTCGGTCATTTGGAGAAGACCCAGCTCAGGTTGCAGCATTCGGTTGTGCATCAATGAAAGGAATGCAAGATGCAGGAGTGATGACCGCTGTGAAGCATTTCCCGGGACATGGAGATACACATGTTGACTCACACATCGATTTGCCGGTTATTGATCATCGTCTCACACGACTCGAGGAGGTTGAATTGATTCCATTCAAAGCCTGTATTGAAAAAGGTGCTGATGCCGTCATGGCTGCACATATTCATTTTCCAGCGATTGATACAGCTGAAAGTGTGCCGGCAACATTATCTAAAAAGATGATTACCGATTTATTACGGCAGCAGTTAACATTTACCGGTATTATTATAACCGATTGTCTGGAAATGGACGCGATTGTAAATACGATCGGAACAGAGAAAGGTGCCGTAGAATCGTTAAAAGCAGGTGTTGATTTGACGATGATTTCTCACACATATGAACGACAAATAGGCGCTATTCAAGCCATTATGAATGCCTTTGAAAACGGTGAATTGTATCTAGCCGATCTTGAAGCATCGATTCAACGAATTTCTATTTATAAAGAAAGATACGTGTGGTGGGAAGATGCTTTACAGGACAATGCCAAAGAAAGCTTGGCCATCGTTGGTTCAGAGAAACACGAGAAATTAGCTTGGGAAACATATGTGGCGGGTGTAACGATTGTTGAAAATGATGGGATTTTACCCCTGCAAGTGAATCCGTCAAGCCGTATTCTCGTATTGGAACCTGTTCATGAGCTCGTCACAAAAGCAGAGGACAAAGACGTAGATTCCTTCTCACTAGGTGATGCTGTCCGGTTTTATCATGAAACAGCTGATAGTGAACCATTGCCCCACTCGGGAAATGAAAACCAAGCGGATCATCTTATCGAGAAAGCAAAAAAATATGATTATGTCATTCTAGGAACACAGACTCTTTTATCTGATCATCCCCATATTGCACTG
Source organism: Virgibacillus sp. (assembly GCA_035302925.1). Taxonomy (GTDB): domain Bacteria; phylum Bacillota; class Bacilli; order Bacillales; family Amphibacillaceae; genus CALAMD01. The sequence continues at coordinate 9,052 of DATGSG010000146.1, forward strand.
GTGAATAAATTAGTAGAAACAGGAGTCCAACTCATTGGAGTCGGGATGAGAAATCCATATGATTCATTGTATATAAAGGGAGTTAACGCGTTTATTCATACGTATGAACCGAATGCTCCGGCATTAAAAGTTGCCGCAGGGGCTATTTTTGGAGAAGTCATTGTGAACGGTCAATTACCTGTTCGATTGACTCGAAACTGAAAAGGGAAATGTGAATCTGCCTTGTTATCTAGCATTTAATGACATTGCTGAAATTGAGGAGGTGATCAGTACGGATCGATTTGATGTACGTCATGATAATGAAGGAGGGGTTCGATGAGAGTGAAGAACATTTTATTTCTTTTATTGACGATCTCATTACTTTTTATGGTTGCCTGTAACAAAGAGGAAGAAGTCGATGCTGGTGGGGGTGAAGAAGCACTCGAAAAATTAAATGAAACAGGGATGCCAATCGTTGAAGAATCCATTACGATTGAGGTTTTCTCCGGAAAGGCAGCTTCAACGGCAAAAGATTGGAATGATGTTCCCATACTAAATGAGTATGCAGACATGACGAATATCGATATGCAATGGAATCAGGTAGCGGTAGATGGGTTAGCTGAAAAAAGAAACCTGACACTGGCAAGTGAAGATTTACCCGATCTATTCTATGGTGCCTATATTCCAAACTCTGATCTATATAAATATGGGAAGCAAGGTGTGTTTATTCCTCTGAATGATTTAATTGATGATTATGCGCCAAATATTAAAGCCTATCTTGATAAATATCCAGATGTAGAGAAGGGGATTACGTTTCCAGATGGGAATATTTATGCGATTCCGAGACTACGAGATCCCGATTCCCCGACATCATTAATGGATGATAAACCATGGATCAACCAAGAGATTCTAGATGAAGTAGGAATGGAGAATCCAGAAACAACGGATGAATTCTATGAATATTTAAAAGCAGCAAAAGAGTTATCTGTTAATGGGGAGGACGTCATACCATTCAGCAGTGTGTCAATGGATCGGTTATACCATTGGATCAGTGGAGCATTTGGTGTATCGAATAAAGGGATTCTCCAACAACTTGTTGATGAAGACCCTGACAATGGGGAGATGCGCTTTTATCCAATTGCAGATGATTATAAGCAAATGCTCGAATATATGAACAAGTTATACACGGAAGGGTTAATTGAAGAAAATATTTATTCAATTGAAGTTGATCAATTTATTGCGAATGGAATTGAAGGAAAGTATGCCGCCATGAACTTCTTTAACCCGATCGATTATTTTGGAGAGGAAGTGGGTAGCCAATTCATCCCCGGTAATGCGTTGGAAGGGCCGAACGGGGATAAATTATTTACATCTGTATTGTCACCTGTTAATAGCTTAGGTCACTTTTCGATTACGAATGTGAATGAAAATCCGGAAGCAACCCTTCGATGGCTTGACTACTTCTGGAGTGATGAAGGGGCCAAAATGTTCTTTATGGGACTTGAGGGTGAAACATATGAGGAAACAGATGATGGCCCTGAATTAATGGAAGTCATTACAGATAATCCTGATGGGTTAACAATCCAGGAATCATTATCAAAATATATTATTAATCCTGGTGGGGGACACCCCGTGATTGATAATCCGAAATACTCCACAGGACCTGAATTCCAACCAGAAGATATCGAAAATGCGGAGCAAAATGAACCGTATTTAGTAGAAGATCCGTGGCCACTATTTTTCTATACGGATGAGGAACAAACAAAATTAGAATCATTAAGTGCGGACCTCGGAAAATATGTGAGTGAAATGGAAGCCCAGTTTGTAACAGGTGAAATAGAGTTTTCTGAATGGGATACCTATGTTGAAACGATTGAAAAAATGGGGCTTGATGAATATATGGAAATCCAGAAAGCTGCCTTGAAACGTTTTGAAGAAGATTAAGCTCAGACTTATTCATTATAAGGAGGTTTTTCCTGTGAAAGGAAATAGAAAATTATTGATGTTGATTGTTGCTTCCTTACTCATGCTCGGTGCATGTAGTAAGGATGAGGAGGCTGAGGGTGGAAGTGAGGAATCCTTAGCAAATTTAAATGAAGAGGGAATGCCGATTGTAGAAGAGTCAATTGAATTGGATGTTTTTGCAGGTAAATCGGCGACAACTGCTGATGATTGGAATGATGTTTTGCTGTTGAATGAATACAAAGACATGTCGAATATCGATATAAAATGGAATCAAGTTCCAGCTGATGGTCTTGATGAAAAGCGTAACCTTGCTCTAGCAAGTGGGGATTTACCAGATGCTTTTTACGCAGCTAATATATCGATTGCTGATTTACAGAAATATGGGAGTCAAGGTACATTTGTTGAGTTGAACGATATGATCGAAGAGTATGCACCGAATATATCGAAAGTTCTTGATGAAAATCCGGACATTCGGAAAGGGTTAACCTTTCCAGACGGGAATATTTATTCCATTCCGACTGTGTATTCTCCCGACTTTTCTTCCTTATTGATCGGGGCCAAAGGTTGGGTTAACGGCGATTGGCTTGAGCAGCTGGATATGGATAATCCGGAAACAACCGAAGAGTTTTATGAATATTTGAAAGCGGTTAAAGAAACAGATCTCAATGGAAATGGTGAGCAAGATGAAATTCCATTGAGTAGTGTTGCAGAAATGTCGCGTATCATTCATTGGATTTCCGGCGCATTTGGCGTCCAAAACCGTGGTCAATTGCACACTTTGATCGATAGTGATCCAGAAACAGATGATATTCGCTTTTACCCGATTGATGATCAATATAAAGAAATGCTTAAATATTTGAATAAGCTTTATGATGAAGGATTAATAGAGGAAAGTATTTATTCACTTGAAGTGGACCAACATCTCGCTAATGCAGCTGATGATCGTTATGGTGCTGTTCAATTCTATAATCCAATTGAATTATATGGCGAAGAAATAGGAAGTCAATTCATTCCTGGTAATGCATTAGAGGGGCCGGATGGTTCGAAAATGTATACCGGAATTACATCACCTCTTCGTAGTCTAGGAGATTTTGTAATAACGAGTGAAAATGAAAATCCGGAAGCTACCTTAAGGTGGATTGATTATTTCTGGGGTGATGAAGGATCTAAAATGTTCTTCATGGGAATTGAAGATGTTACGTATGAAGAAACGGAAGATGGACCGGAGTTACTCGAAGAAATAACAAATAATCCTGATGGCTTAACATTAACGCAAGCATTAGCAGAGTATATTATCAACCCTGGCGGAAATCACCCTGTCATGGTAACGGATGAATACTTTACAGGATCTGAAAATGCTCCAGAAGATCAGGAAGCAGCCGAATTATTAGAACCGTATTTGATTGATGAAATATGGCCTAGCTTCACATATGATGCAGAGGAAAATGACGAAATCAGCATTCTTGAAGCCGATTTAGAAAAATATATTACAGAAATGCAAGCTGCATTTATTACTGGTGAAACGGACTTTTCCGAGTGGGATGATTATATAGAAACCGTTGAAAAGATGGGACTCGACGATTATATGGAAATACAGCAAGCTGCCTATGATCGTTACAAAGAGAACTAAGTAGAAAGAATAGAAGTTTAATTTATCAGTGGTTGGACGACGCTTCCAACCACTGGTAAATAGGAGGTTGTGGAATGAAAACAGCAAAAGAATCTGGTAGACGATTCCATCACATCAAGAAGAATTTTCAACGAAATTGGCAAATTTATATATTTCTTTTACCTGCCGTGATCTATTTTATCGTGATTCACTATATTCCAATGTATGGTGTGCAGATCGCTTTCAAAGATTTTATTGCCACAAAGGGAATTTGGGGGAGCCCCTGGTTAGGATTTGATCATTTTATTCGTTTTTTTGACTCTTATTACTTTTGGCGGTTACTTAAAAACACCATTATCTTAAGTGGATATCAATTAATCTTATTTCCATTACCTATTATATTGGCATTATCACTGCATGAAGTGCGTAATGGCGTATTTAAAAAGTGGGCTCAGACGCTTACATATGCTCCACATTTTATATCCGTCGTCGTTATCGTTGGGATGATTGTCATCTTTTTAGATCCGACAACAGGTTTAATTAACCGGATGATTGTTGCAACTGGTGGAGATGCCATTCCATTTTTAACGAGTCCTAAATGGTTTAGACATGTGTTTACATGGTCAGGTGTTTGGCAGACGCTTGGTTGGGGATCGATTATTTACTTGGCGGCGCTTGCTGGAGTTAATCCCGAACTTCATGAGGCAGCTAAAGTAGATGGAGCTTCAAGAATACAACGGATTATTCATATTAATATTCCGAGCATTTTACCAACGATCGTTGTGCTATTTATTTTAAATATCGGTAGTTTCATGACCGTTGGTTTTGAGAAGGTTTTATTAATGCAAAATGATTTAAACGTATCGACTTCTGATGTCATCCAAACATTTGTCTATCAGACGGGACTTTTAGAGGGACAATATAGTTTTGCAGCGGCAATTGGACTATTTGACTCATTAATAAATATTTCATTGTTAGTCGTATTTAATTATGTGGCTCGAAAAACAAGTGATACCAGTCTATGGTAGAGGGAGTTGACATACATGAAGAGATTCAGTCTATCTGATAAGTCATTCGACATTTTGAACAATCTTTTTTTGGTTATTATTTTAGTGTTAGTCGTTTATCCATTGGTTTTTGTCTTAAGTGCTTCCATAAGTGATCCAACAGCTGTCAGCTCAGGTAAAATGTGGCTCTGGCCCGTAGATATTACCTTCAAAGGCTATGAACGTGTATTTGCAGATGGAGCAATTTGGCGAGGATACGGCAATACAATTATCTATACGCTCGTAGGTACCGCTGTTCATTTATTTGTTTTGCTACCGTGTGCATATGCTTTATCTAGAAAGGAATTAATGGGTAAGAAAATTATTTTATGGTTTATATTATTCACCATGTTATTTAATGGCGGACTGATCCCTACCTATTTGATCATTAAATCATTAGGTATGCTAGATACGATGTGGGCAATCGTTATTCCAAACGTTGTCGGGGCATGGTCGATATTAGTTGCTCGTGCTTTTTTCCAACAAAGTATTCCTGATCAACTTGTTGAAGCATCGAAAATTGATGGGGCATCCGATTTTTATATATTCTTTAGAATTGTGTTACCACTTTCCATTCCAATCATTGCCGTAATGGCGTTATTCCACGCGGTTAATTTATGGAATCAGTACTTTAATGCGCTGATCTATTTATCAGATCGGGATAAGTTTCCTTTACAGCTTATTTTAAGGGAAATTCTTGTGGTGAATCAAATGCAGTTGAATGATCCAGGGGGTGGGGGTGCCGAGTCATTAGTAGACCAAGTTAAAACAGCTGGTCTCATAAAATATGCGGTGATCATTGTATCGTCCTTACCTTTATTAATGGTTTATCCGTTTATTCAACGGTATTTCGTACAAGGTGTCTTAATTGGATCCATTAAAGAGTAAATGTACATCCATATAAGTGGTTGGTTCGCCATAATGCTAACAATCAAATGGCATTCATATATATACATGTCATTTGAAACGACCGCTTGTTTATGGAATGGGGGGGAAATCAATGAGTAAATTTGTTTCAGGTTATTATCGCTTGGCACTATGGATTACCCGTTTCGCTTATTTAAATCTATTATGGGTTGTATTCACCTTTGTAGGATTGATTTTTTTCGGTTTCTTACCAGCAACAGCAGCGATGTTTGCGGTCGTAAGAAAATGGATTGGCGGGGAAGCCGATATTCCTGTCTTGCCAACCTTTTGGAAATCATACAGAAAAGAGTTTGTGAAAATTAATATCATCGGATATATCGTCTTTATAATCGGGTATTTACTAACCATTGAGTTACAAATATTAAGAACCCAGGAACATATTGCTTATTATATAGCAAGCTTTGGTATACTAGGCTTGTTCCTTATTTACGCGATTATTGTGCTGTATTTATTCCCGATTTTTGTCCATTTCAATTTAAAACCTTTCCAGTATATTAAATGGTCCTTTTTAATTGGCATTGGCCACCCATTATTAACCATATTTCTATTGGGAGCGATGATTGCCCTATTTTATTTCACCTATATAACGATTCCCGCCTTGTTATTCTTTTTTGGGGGAAGTATGACCGCCTATCTACTCATGTGGGCAGCCAGTCAAACGTTTTCGAAATATGAGCGTGTAGATGCATGATCTGGATAAAGTACGATCAAAGGATGTGACAAGATGCGATTAGGTATCGATGTTTTTTTAGATGAGGATTATCAACAATTTATCGGGAAACGGATTGGCTTGGTAACCAATATGACAGGTGTAAACGGGCGACTGATTTCAACGATTGATTTATTTCACGACCATCCGGACATTCACTTGACGGCTCTCTATGGTCCAGAACATGGAATTCGTGGGGAGGCGAAAGAAGGGAAACAGGTAGAGTCCTTTATTGACGATCAAACAGGATTGCCTGTCTATAGCCTATACGGAGAAACGCGAAAACCGACCGAGGAAATGATGGATCTTGTAGATGTTATCGTATTTGATTTGCAAGATATCGGATCTCGCTATTATACGTATATTTATACGATGGCATATGTGATGGAGGCTTGTGCAGCATATGGGAAGCAGTTCGTCGTTTTAGACCGACCGAATCCGGTGTCAGGTATATCCGTGGAAGGAAATCTTGTTGAGGAAGATGTGCGGTCTTTTGTAGGGTTGTTACCGATTCCCAATCGACATGGCATGACAGTAGGTGAGCTTGCGTTA
>DATGSG010000147.1:0-5337 GCA_035302925.1 Virgibacillus sp.
AGAGGCATTTGAAGGATTATCGTAATAGAAAGGAGCCATAAAAATGATTGATTTGCATTGTCATATAATTCCTGGTGTTGACGATGGTGCCCAAACAGAAGCGGACAGTCTTGCCATGGCCCGAGCTGCGATAGCGAATGGCATACATACAGTTATCGCCACTCCACATCATAAAAATGGTGCGTTTGAAAATAATCGAGAGAAGATTGTAGCGTCAACTACTTATTTAAAATCGATTCTTGAAGCTGAGGATATACCACTTCAACTACTAGCGGGACAAGAAACTCGTATCCATATGAATATGATTGAAGATATTAAGAATGGCGAATTATTGCCCTTAAATAACAGTCGTTATTTGTTTGTAGAGTTACCCTTTTCAACGATCCCACTCTATACGGAGCAGCTGTTATTTGATATTCAATTAGAAGGTCTCATACCGATTATTGTGCATCCAGAACGAAATGAACTATTGATGAAGAATCCCGCGCGGTTATATGATTTTGTTCAAAAGGGAGCATTAACACAGATAACCTCAGGAAGTTTACTTGGGGAATTCGGTAAAACGATTCAAACTTTTACGAGACAGATCATTGCGGCGAACTTGACCCATTTTATAGCAGGAGATGCTCATAATACAACAACGAGGAAATTCACTTTACGTGAAGCGTATGAAGAAACGCGCCAAATATATGGTCAAGAAATAGTGTTTTTATTTAGAGAGAATTGTCAGCTTCTGATAGATGGACATTCTGTTAGTCGAATGGAACCATCAATGATTAAGAAAAGGAAGATTTTTGGATTGTTTTAATTACTTATTATAAAAGGGGCTGTTTAAATGATTCATGTATTGTTAGTTGACGGACAGCAACTTTTCACAGAGGCGATTGATTCTTTACTTACCACGGAAGAGGATATTAAGGTTATTGGGCGGGTGTCAAATGGTCGTGAAGTCATGCAAGCTTTAGAGGAAAGTGAACCAGACATAGTTTTAATTGATATTCATATGCCAATGGCTGATGGAATTAGAGTGACTGTTCAAATTAAAGATTATTATCCGCATATTAAAGTGGTTATTTTAACCTCATTTGAGGATAAGGATTTAATTGTAGCAGGGATGGCTGCTGGTGCTGATGGATTCTTGCTTAAAAACATGACGTCGAAAAGTTTGATTGATGCCATTCGAAATGCTTATGATAATCAAGTCGTCATTTCTGGGGAAGCTGCTAAAATATTAGCCGATAAAATAACCGAGATCAAGTATGATAAGAGTGATATTTTAAACCGGAAATTGGCGAATCGTGAAGTAGGCTTAACAGATAGAGAAGTAGATGTTGCAGCCCACCTGATGGAAAATACCACGAATCGAGAGATTGCTAAAAAACTATATTTAAGCGAGGGTACGATAAAAAATTACATTAGTTCTATTTATGATAAGCTTGATTTAAGGGACCGAAATGCAGTCATTGCCTATTTACGAAGTATGTTTAGTGAATACTATCATTAAGATAGAGTGAGCGGACAAATAGAGGTGCAAATAATGTTACTCTAGGAATTAAAAGTCACTTAAAACATGACTTCCATTAATGTAGACTTATAAAGCATGCAAAATAGGACTTATTTACCATTAATTTAGGCGGATATCGTTCGTTTGTTTAAAGAAAGATAGGTAATAAGGCATGTGTTCGTCTTCCAGACTCCATAGAAAGGAGTAGGACTCATGACATATCGAATTAGATTAGTATTACTCGTCATCTTGGACTCCATCATTGTTAGTACGGCAATATTTATGAGCTCTTGGATTGCCTACCCTGTTATGCCTACATATGACTTCAAGGTTATTATAATCAGTGCCATTGCTCTTTTATTATTTCATCATTTATATGCCATGTTATATGACTTGTATAATAAAGTTTGGTCTTATGCAAGTGTCGGCGAACTGACTGCCATCGTAAAGGCAGTAACATTATCGATTCTATCAACTGGATTGATCCAATTTTTAATTAATGATTTTACAATTTATCGTCGTGGGCTATTGGTTACATGGATGCTTCACATTATTTTAATCGGTGGTTCACGGTTTGTTTGGCGTGTGTATCGTGATCGAAACATGTCGGGAACAAGCGATAAAAAGCGTACATTAATCGTCGGCGCGGGTGATGCGGGTGCTATGATTGCTCGCCAGCTAAACAATGGTCATAATGATTCAGGGTTATTGCCAATTGGATTTGTTGATGATGATTTGTACAAGCAGAGAATGCAATTATATAATTTACCTGTCCTTGGAAAAGTGAAAAACATCCCACATCTTGTAGAGGAAATGGGTGTCGATCAGATAGTCATTGCCATTCCGTCCTTACGTAATGGACAGCTAACGGATATTGTTAAACAATGTAATGAAACCGAAGCAAAAGTCCAGATGCTTCCTAAAATTGAGGATTTGATGACCGGAAAGGTGTCGGTGAGTACGTTAAAAAATATTGAAGTTGAGGATTTACTCGGACGAGATCCTGTTGAACTTGATATTAATGCCATTTCTGATTATGTGACAAATAATACAGTGATGGTCACAGGTGCAGGTGGTTCGATCGGTTCAGAATTAAGTCGACAATTAATGCGCTTTTCCCCCGAACAGATTATTCTTGTTGGCCATGGAGAATTTAGTATTTATTCGATTGATATGGAACTAAGGGATAAATACAAAAATCTACAGATTGACATCATTCCTGTAATTGGTGATGTACAAGATCGTGACCGAATGTTTGAACTTGTGAATCAATACCAACCTACCATTATTTATCATGCCGCAGCACATAAGCATGTACCACTAATGGAATTCAATCCACATGAGGCAGTGAAAAATAATATTGTCGGAACGAAAATTGTAGCGGAGGCTGCCGATGCATTTGGAGTAGATACGTTTGTACTTATTTCAACAGATAAAGCGGTCAATCCAACGAATGTGATGGGCGCTACGAAATGGATCGCGGAAATAGTCATTCAAGGGTTGGCTCAAAAGAGTAAAACAAAGTTTGTTGCGGTTCGGTTTGGTAATGTGCTAGGAAGTAGTGGAAGTGTCATTCCTTTATTCAAAAAGCAAATTGCTCAAGGTGGACCAGTAACTGTGACAGACCCTGAAATGACTCGCTATTTTATGACGATTCCAGAAGCTTCACGACTTGTTATTCAAGCTGGTACGCTGGCACAAGGCGGAGAAATATTTGTCCTTGATATGGGGGATCCAGTAAAAATAGTCGATTTAGCAACAAATTTGATTCATTTATCAGGATTTTCGGTCGATGAAATTGGCATTGAATATTCAGGTATCCGACCGGGAGAGAAGATGTATGAGGAACTACTGAGCGATAGCGAAATACTGCCTGGAGAAATTTTTGAGAAAATTTATGTAGGTAGAACAGTCGAAGTCGATCCGACCGTTATTAGAGAAGTGATTGATAAACTTGATCAATACAATGCGATCGAGCTGAAAGACGTTTTAATGAATATTGTATATATGAAGGAAGAATTCATGGCTGTAGAAGGCTAAGGAATGAGCTTGCTTTATGAGCGTTTTATAAAGACAGCATATCGGCGTATCTTGATACGGGATGTGCTGTTTTTGTCTGAAAAGCTATTGACCATTGTGTAATCGATTGATGGTGACGAATCACCGCCCGATTCAACAAATATCTTTTAAAATATAATGGACAAGGCATTGACAAACATGACGTCATTGGCATATTCTAGATGGTAGTTGTCTCTCTATTGCTAAGAAGAAAGAGAGATAAAATAACGAATAATATAACAGGTATCAAACAGGCTTTTCCAATGACCAAGGAGTGGATGGAATGAAAAGGAAAAATATAATTATTATTGGTGCAGCAGGACGCGATTTTCATAATTTTAATACGTACTATCGGAACGATGAACAATCCAGAGTTGTCGCATTCACGGCTGCCCAAATACCGGATATAGATGATCGGAAGTATCCAGCGGAACTTGCAGGTCATTTGTATCCTGATGGAATTTCAATCTATCCTGAGGAGCAATTGCCAACATTAATCGAAGAATTTCAAGTAGATGAGTGTGTGTTTTCCTATAGTGATATTAGCTATGAACATGTGATGCGTCTGAGTGCGATTGTGAACGCTACAGGTGCTAGCTTTACATTGCTTGGACCGAAGCATACGATGTTAAAAAGTAATAAACCGGTGATTTCTGTCTGTGCTGTACGAACAGGTACTGGAAAAAGTCAAACAGCGCGCAAAATTATTGAGCTGTTAATGGAGGAGAATTTAAAAGTTGTTGTGATCAGACATCCCATGCCATATGGAGACTTAACAGCACAGCGTGTACAAAGGTTTGCGAAGGTAGAAGATTTAAAAACACACGAATGTACGATTGAAGAAAGGGAAGAATATGAACCACACGTGGAACGAGGGAATATTGTCTATGCTGGTGTCGATTATGAAGAGATCTTACGGGCTGCAGAAAATGACCCTGCTGGTTGTGACGTGATCTTATGGGATGGGGGGAATAATGATTATTCCTTTTACGAACCAGATCTAGCAATTACAGTACTTGATCCACACCGCCCTGGGCACGAACTGCGCTATTATCCAGGAGAAGTCAGTTTAAGGAATTCGGACGTAGCTATTATTAATAAAGTCGATAGTGCTGATGCTGCCTCCATACAAACCGTAACAGATAATATTAAATATGTGAATCCTGATGCCATCATCATGAAAGCGGAGTCCCATATTATTGTAGATAAACCAGAGCTCATTCGGGATAAGCGTGTTTTAGTAGTTGAAGACGGTCCTACTTTAACACATGGAGAGATGAGTATTGGAGCAGGAACAGTTGCTGCCGAACGGTTAGGAGCAAAAGAACTTGTTGATCCACGTCCATATATCGTCGGAGGATTAACGGAAACATTTCGTCAGCACCAACATATTGGCAACGTATTACCAGCGATGGGTTATAGTGACCAACAATTAACAGATCTCGAGACAACCATTAATCAAACAGAGTGTGATACGGTCGTGATCGGGACACCGATTGACTTATCAAGGATCATTCAGATAGACAAGCCTTGTACAAGAGTACATTATAATCTTGAAGAGGTCGGAAGCCCGAATTTAGAGGAGACTTTAAATAATTTTATAAGAGAATATGAACTAACTTAATGAATTTCATAATCCCAGTTTATAGCTACATCCACATAGTCGACTACGGTAATTATGAAATTCATTCAACTAAATAATTCATCGATAAATTTGAAAGAGTTGTCGGCCTTTTTAAGTGATTAAAAAAGGCTGACAACTCTTTTTTTAGAGG
>DATGSG010000148.1:0-34126 GCA_035302925.1 Virgibacillus sp.
GAATATACATTTAAAGGGTAACTTTTTGAACGAATAATATGATCAAAGTAGGTAGATAAAAATGAAAGTGATTCGGTCCGTCGAGCTCATGCAAGCGGAAATGATGAAGGTACGACAAAAAGAAGTTGGATTCGTTCCAACAATGGGCTTTTTTCATAACGGTCATACATCATTAATGGATGAGGCAAAAAAAGAAAACGATATCGTTGTAACGAGTATATTTGTAAATCCATTGCAATTTGGACCAAATGAAGATTTCGACGAATATCCCCGTGATGAAGAACATGATATTAAAAAAGCCGAAGAGCATGGTGTTGATATTTTATTCGTTCCTGATGTAAAATCAATGTATCCACAAAAAATGTCCGTTATAATGAAATCTGAGAGTCGTGTGAACATCCTATGTGGGCGATCACGGCCAGGACATTTTGATGGGGTCATTACAGTGCTCACGAAGTTATTTAATATCATTCAACCTACAAAGGTCTATTTCGGTATGAAAGATGCGCAACAACTTGCTGTTGTAGATGTTCTTGTTAAGGACTATAATTTTCCCATTCAGGTAATTGGACTTCCAACCGTTCGAGAGGATGATAAATTAGCTAAAAGTAGTCGCAATGTTTATTTATCTCCTGCTGAAAAGAAAAAATCTGTCTGGCTATATAATGCGTTGATGATCGGACAGCAACTCGTAGTTGACGGAGAAAAAAATCCTGTTACTATTATTGATGAAGTCAGGACTGTTTTGTCCGAAAAAACAGGGGCGATGATTGATTATGTCGAATTGCTCAATTATCCTAATTTACAGCCTGTTACAGAAATTAAAGAACAAATAATCTTAGCAGTAGCTGTTCAATTTAACCAAGCACGGTTAATTGACAACTTTATTTTAGATCACGAAGGAAATATCGTTACCCGCCTATAAATGGGGACGATGGATACACTTCCCTTAGAATAACCAGTTTATATCGTAAAATAATAAGGGCGTAATCAATCAGACGCACTTAATAAAGAATATGCCCGTTCATTCGGGATTGTAAGGAGGGGATCATATGTTTCGCACAATGATGAGAGCAAAAATTCATAATGCTACAGTCACAGATGCCAACTTAAATTATGTTGGAAGCGTAACAATTGATGAAGATCTATTAGAACAGGTAGATATTTTACCACATGAAAAAGTGCAAATAGTAAATAATAACAACGGAGCTCGTTTAGAAACGTATGTTATTCCTGGTAAAAGAGGTTCTGGTGTCATTTGTTTAAATGGTGCTGCGGCAAGACTTGTACAAGCAGATGATATTGTGATAATTATCGCTTACGGAATCATATCAAATACAGAATTAGCGACATTTAAACCTAAAGTTGCTATTATGAATACAGAGAATAAAATTGAACAACTGATTGAACAAGAACCTCCATTAACTAAAATGTAGGCAGTTATATAAGATATCAAACTCTTATCGATCAAATTGATAAGAGTTTTCTTTTTAATGCTTAGATAAGTGAGAATAGAAGGCTAGGTGTAATCATGGATAAGTTTGTAGTCATTGATATAGAAACTACGGGCCATTCTCCACAAACGAGTGATCGCATGATCGAGGTTGGTATTGTTGTTATTGAGGATGAACAAATAACAAATGATTTTTCAACATTGTTGAATCCAAATAAATCGATACCGCCATTTATAACAAATTTAACAGGCATAACAGATGAAGATGTTGTGACAGCACCAAATTTCAGTGAAAAAGCGCATGAAATTATAGATTTATTCAAGAATAGTTATTTGGTTGCTCATAATGTTGATTTTGATCTTGGCTTTTTAAATGAGGAATTAGCACTTCATGAATTACCAATATTATCGCCTCCAGTTATTGATACAGTGGAACTAGCGCGAATATTATATCCGCAAGCACCAGGCTATCAATTGGGGCAATTAGCAGAATACCTAAAAATCATCCATCGTGATCCTCACCGTGCTTTATCTGATGCTTACGTAACAGCAGAGCTATTCTTAAATTTAAAGGAAAAACTGAGATCACTCCCATATGAGACGGTAGTACATCTATTAAATTTAGAGAAAAATTTACATTCTGATTTAGATCAGCTTCTATCCAAACAGCGTGATCATACCGAGTTTACAGCAACCGAATGTCATGATGTCGTTTCTTTTCGTGGATTAGCTTTTAAAAACAAGCAGATGACTTGGACAGAATCCACTCCGATTAACACGTCTTTTGGCGATTTATTGGATCAAGTTTATGAAGCCCATGGTGCATTGGAAAAAACTATGAAGGACTATGAAGAGCGCCCTGGTCAGCGGACGATGTCAGAAACAATCTATGATGCCTTTCAATCACAGAACCATACGCTAATTGAGGCGGAAACCGGTACAGGGAAATCGCTCGCTTATCTAATCCCAGCCATATACGAAGCTATCCGTACGAAGGATCGAATTGTCATCAGTACATATACAACTCAATTACAAACTCAACTCATGGAGGAAGAAATTCCCATCATTCGTGAATTCATTGACCATCCCTTTAGAATCGCTTTATTAAAAGGGAAAAGTCATTATATAAGTTTGGAGCGCTTTAAGCATGAATTAGAGAATAATCCACATGATAATTATGATATTGCGCTAACGAAGGCGATGCTCCTTATCTGGTTAACGGAGACAGAGACAGGTGATATTGATGAAATTCAATTACCAGCAAGTGGATATTATTTCTTTAATATAATCTCGACGGACTCAGAAAGCAATATTGATCCAAACTCGGCTTGGTTTTCCCACTCCTTTTATCAAAGAGCACGAAGAAGAGCACAGCAAGCGGACGTCATCATTACCAATCATGCACTATTATGTACCGATCTTCTAAACGAGTATAAATTTATACCTTCTTATAAAAAGGTGATTGTTGATGAAGCACACCATTTTGAAACAACAGTATCTAGACATTATGGGTTACAATTAGATTATGTCAATATTAAATATGCATTGAACCAAATTGGGCTTACGAATGACGGAAATTGGTTACAGCGAATTTTGAAAAGATACCCTGCGATGAAGCAGAAAATACCTGTTTATGAATGGGATACGGCTTTTCATAATATGAATTATGAAAACAATGAGTTTTTTCGATTGTTATTTCAATATGTACTTGACCAGCAAAGTAAGAAACACGTATTAAGTGATACAGGTAGAGTACAATACCGCTTTATCGAAGAAAAGGAAGATCTACAGAGTTGGTCGGTCATTAAGGAGATGGCTGGGCGTATCATCCATCATATGGAGGACCTCATCCATTTCTTAATCAAAATAGAGCATGATCTCTCTCAATTGGATCTTCCTGATAAATATGAACAAGATAATTTAGCAAGGCATTTAGAAAAGCTGCAATCCTTTGTCGAACGGATGGAACAATTATTTCTAAATAACGCTGACACCTCTACCGTAAAGTGGATCGAAATCGAAGCATATGGGGCTAAAAACGCTGTATATATATATGCCGAACCAACTGATGTTTCATCTTTGTTAGCAAATGATTTTTTCGACAAAATGCAAAGTGTTGTCTTAACTAGTGCCACTTTAACGATGAGAAATTCATTCTCATTTATCGAAAAACGTCTCGGCTTAGTTGAGAATGAGGTTGTTTCCAAACAGATTGAATCACCATTTACGTATGAGGACCAAGTACAATTACTCATTCCTAATGACTTTCCAGATATAAATGAACATGTTGATGATTTTATTTATTCAACATGTGAGGCGATCATATCGTTAGCCGAAGTAACCGATGGTAGAATGCTCGTGTTATTCACTTCTTATGATATGTTGCAAAAATCACATGCCATCCTAAGAGAAACCCTGGATGTAGATAAATATATGTTAATTGCGCAAGGGATATCAAGTGGTAGTCGAACACGTTTAAAAAAGAATTTTCAATCCTTCGATCAGGCCATTTTGTTAGGAACGAGTTCTTTTTGGGAAGGGGTAGATATTCCCGGTGATGATTTATCTTCACTTGTCATTGTACGATTACCCTTTCAACCACCGAATCATCCCATATATGAAGCAAAATCTGCCGCGATTCATGAGGAAGGAAAGAATGCTTTTATTGAATTAGCTTTACCAGATGCAGTCATTCGCTTTAAACAAGGATTTGGTCGCTTGATTCGCTCAACAAATGATCGAGGCATCGTTTTTGTTTGTGATGCACGTATGATCGAAGCACGTTACGGGAAATTCTTTACAGAATCAATTCCAAATGTGCCCATCACTTACGATTCAATGTATCAATTAATAAACAAAGCGGAAGATTGGTTTTAATTATAAAAAAAGCTGATGCATGTTGGTGCATCAGCAAAAGTGTGATATGAGTAGGGGGTTTTTATGATTGTATTCAGTCCATTATGTTTTCAATGATCCATTCATATAAACATAATGATAACCATATTATTCGCCCTATCCAAAGGAATTATAAGTAGAAGAAAATACAATGAATAATATTTATTTTACTGGAGGTTAACTATGTATTTAATGATCCCGCTCTTATTGATAAACAAATATGGTGAACGATATATAGCCCCATTAAATCACTCTTTAGTAGGTAAATCCATTGGTTAAAGGGCCATATAATCAGCAACCAAAACAAATAAATTGGCTCTTTTGGACGATGATAGCGATCATTGCGATCTTCGTTGTCAGTATTATTTACACTTTATTCTTATATTATGATGTGAGACATGATAAGTTTACTGGGTTAAATCATGCTGAAGAAAGAGTGGCCAGCGAAACAAAGATGACGACGATCGATACGATTTCTCGGTTTCACGGTGAGGATGCATACTACGTGATGTTTGGGGAAACAAAAGAGGGAGATAAACAAATCGCGTTTGTCCCTCTTTTAAATAAAGAAAAAAAGATAACGATGATCGACCAAAATGAGATCATATCTAAAGAATCTGTTGAAAAGCAATGGTATAATGAATGCAATGATTGTGATTTAATTAAGATTACCCCTGGAATCATCGATGATGATCCAGTTTGGGAATTAACCTATGTGAATGAGAAGGAACACTATGTCATCGAATATGTATCTATTTACGATGGCTCTACAGCTGAACATGTGAAAGTAAAACAAATGTTCAATCAGAAAGGATGATCATACATGAAT
Source organism: Virgibacillus sp. (assembly GCA_035302925.1). Taxonomy (GTDB): domain Bacteria; phylum Bacillota; class Bacilli; order Bacillales; family Amphibacillaceae; genus CALAMD01. The sequence continues at coordinate 5,178 of DATGSG010000148.1, forward strand.
TTATCAAACCGTGTGAAAACATTAACCCCCTCATCAACATTAGCTATATCAGCAATGGCAACGGAATTGAAAGCTCAAGGACATGATGTTATCGGATTAGGTGTGGGTGAACCAGACTTTAACACGCCACCTTATGTTATCAGGGCAGCTAAGCAAGCAATGGATGAAGGGATGACGAAGTATACTGCTACAGGTGGGGTCATGAAATTGAAACAAGCGATTATAAACAAGTTTGAAAGAGATAATGACCTTTCGTATTCACCAGATGAAATTATCGTTACATCAGGCGCTAAACACGCTTTATTCACATTGTTCCAAGTAATCTTGAACAGCAATGACGAAGTGATCATACCTGCACCTTATTGGGTTAGTTTTCCCGAGCAAGTTAAACTTGCGGGTGGGGACCCTGTATTTGTTCAGACAGTAGAAGAAAACAACTTTAAAATCACGCCTGAACAGTTAGAAGAATCTATTACGGAAAAAACGAAGGCGATCATTATTAATTCACCGAGTAATCCAACGGGTTTGATGTATAGCAAAAGCGAGTTAGCTAAGCTTGGTGAAATATGTCTGCAACACAATATATTAATTGTCTCAGACGAAATATATGAAAAACTTATTTATACAAATGATGCGCATGTATCGATCGCCCAACTATCAGACGCTTTAAAGAAACAAACGGTTATTATTAACGGAGTTAGTAAATCGCATGCGATGACGGGGTGGAGGATTGGTTATGCTGCAGGTGATCAGGCGATCATAAAGGCCATGACAAATCATGCTTCACACGCGACTTCAAATCCGATGTCAATTGCTCAATATGCAGCAATTGCCGCGTATGAAGATGAAACAGACTCTATTACAGAGATGAAGAAGATCTTCTCTGATCGTCTCGATTTTCTCTATGATGCACTGCTTGATATTCCTGGTATTACTTGTATAAAACCTAGTGGTGCGTTTTACTTATTTCCAAATGTGAAGACCGCCGTATTGAATAACGGATTTACAACGGTTGATGAATGGGTAACTGCCTTACTTGAGGAAGAGAAAGTAGCACTTGTACCAGGCTCTGGATTTGGCTCTCCAGATCATGTACGTCTATCTTATGCCACTTCAATGGAATTATTAGAAGAAGCTGCTAAACGAATTAAACGGTTTGTACTTAAACACCAATCATAAGTATGGGGGGAATATTTTTTGAAAACGACAATTAAACATGTAAGTAAATATATAGATCAAGAAGTAACAATCGGGGCTTGGCTCACTAATAAACGATCAAGTGGAAAAATTGCCTTTTTACAATTGCGGGATGGAACAGGCTTTATGCAAGCAGTTGTAGCCAAAAGCAGTGTCTCTGAAGAAGCTTTTGAACGGGCTAAAACAATGAACCAGGAGTCATCTATGTACATAACAGGGACCATTGTTGAGGACACGCGCTCTTCATTTGGTTATGAAATGCAAGTGAGTAAGATCGAGTTGATTCATGAAGCAAGAAATTATCCGATTACACCGAAAGAACATGGACCGGAATTCCTGATGGATCATCGACATCTATGGCTACGTTCTAAGAGACAATATGCGATCATGAAAATTCGCGATCAATTGATCCAAGCAACCTATCAATTCTTTAATGAAAATGACTTTGTTAAAATCGACCCACCTATTTTAACGGGTTCATCAGCAGAAGGAACAACCGACTTGTTTCACACTGAATATTTTGATCAAGAAGCATATTTATCACAAAGTGGTCAATTGTACTTGGAAGCTGCTGCAATGGCTTTTGGAAAGGTGTTTTCTTTTGGCCCCACTTTCCGAGCAGAAAAATCAAGTACAAGAAGGCATTTAATTGAATTTTGGATGATTGAACCCGAAATGGCCTTTACAGATCATGAAGAAAGTCTTGTTGTTCAGGAGCAATACGTAACATTTATCGTGAAATCAGTATTAGAAAATTGCCAGCTTGAATTGGAAATATTAGAGCGTGATCAATCTAAACTAAAACAAATTGTAGCTCCTTTCCCGCGTATTTCTTATGACGATGCCATCGAACTTCTGATAAAGGACGGGTTTACTGATATCAAATGGGGGGATGATTTTGGAGCGCCTCATGAAACAGCTATCGCCGATCATTTTGAAAAGCCAGTATTTATTACAAATTATCCAGCCGCGATTAAATCCTTCTACATGAAGCCAGTAGATGGGCGTCCCGAAGTCGTTCTTTGTGCTGATTTAATCGCTCCAGAGGGATATGGGGAAATTATTGGTGGATCACAACGAATCGATGATCTCGAACTGATGAAACAACGATATGAGGAACATAATTTAACGGGTGAAGCTTATCAATGGTATTTAGAACTGTTGAAATATGGAAGTGTCCCACATTCTGGGTTTGGATTAGGATTTGAAAGAACCGTTGCATGGCTCTCCGGTGTGAAACATATTAGAGAAACCATTCCATTCCCTCGCTTATTAAATCGTTTATATCCATAGGGTTTAATGAAATTCATTAGGTTGAATGAATTTCATAATTGCCAAAACCGGCAACATTGATGTTGCACTAAACCGGTATTATGAGATTCATTAGGTCACAATCAAATTAAACAAATAATGAATCCCTTGCAATCAGGCAAGGGATTCATCTGTTCATGTTATACTTACAGATGAGGTGTTAACAAATGTCAAAATCAATGCCATTTCAAAATATTATATTGAATCAATTGCAAATACCTACAAAATTATTGTCTACTTATAAAGAACTAGGACTTAATGAACAAGAAGTGATGGTCATCTTGCAGTTACAACGGTTTTTGCAGGATAAAAATGACTTCCCAACACCAACAGAATTAGCCTCTTATGTAACGATGAGCGAGAAAGAATGTGCTGATGTGTTACGTAAATTAATTCAAAAACAATTGCTAACCATTAAAGAACATAAAAATAGCCAAAATCAATTAAGTGAAGCCTATTGTTTAAATCCATTATGGGAGAAGCTGTTTATAGTAGAAGAACCCAAACAAGAGCCTGTACAATCAGATGGAACGATATTTGTTTTATTTGAGCAAGAATTCGGTAGACCGCTTTCTCCATTTGAGATTGAAATGGTCAGTTCATGGTTAGATGAAGATCAATTTGCTGCCGAATTAATTAAGGCGGGATTACGAGAATCCGTGTTGATGGGGAAATTAAACTTCACGTATATTGATCGTATCTTAAGGGATTGGCAGAAAAAGGGTATTCGCTCAGTTGACCAAGCGCGTGAATCAAGTCGAGCGTTCCGTAACCGACAAGGTCGGAAAGAATACAAAGCGACTGATGACGATGAGAATAACAATAAATCATTATACTATAACTGGTTAGAGGGTGACGATTAAACCATGTTAAATAACTCAGAAATAAGAAGGATTTTAGATGTGATGGAGGAGATGTTTCCTGATGCGGAGGGTGAACTTGTATATAATAATCCATTTGAATTAGTCATTGCTGTATTATTATCAGCTCAGTGTACAGATTTACAGGTCAATAAAGTAACGAAGGATTTATTTGCTAAATATAAAACACCTGAAGATTATCTTGCTGTTGATATTTCTGAGCTACAACATGATATTCGTTCGATTGGTTTATATCGAAATAAAGCATTAAATATCCAAAAACTATGCCAGGTCTTACTTGATGAACATGAAGGAGAAGTGCCACAGACGACCGAAGAGTTAATGAACCTAGCGGGGGTCGGACGCAAGACAGCGAATGTTGTCATGTCTGTTGCGTTTCATGAGCCAGCGATTGCAGTCGATACACATGTAGAACGTGTATCAAAACGGCTCGGGATTTGCCGGTGGAAGGATTCGGTGTTGGAAGTCGAGAAAACACTCATGAGAAGGATTCCAAAGGATGAGTGGAGCGATACACATCATCGGTTGATTTTCTTCGGGCGCTATCATTGTAAAGCTCGTAATCCTGAATGCTCGATCTGTCCACTATTGGATCTTTGTCGTGAAGGGAAGAAGCGGATTAAAAAACAGAACAAACTGGAATCATAACTAGCTATACGTATAAAAAGCGGCACTCCCTAGATGGGAGTGCCGCTTTTATTCGCGTTCTTTATTCATCTTTCTTGTTAGGCTTTTCTTGATCTGAATGATCCGGTTCTTCCGGCTCTTCCGGCTCTTCTGGTTCTTCCGGTTCTTCTGGCTCTTCAGGTTCTTTCGGTTCTTTCGGTTCTTCTGGCTCTTCCGGTTCTTCTGGTTCCTCAGGTTCTTCTGGCTCTTCTGGCTCTTCTGGCTCTTCCGGTTCCTCTGGTTCTTCTACATCAGGAACCTCTTCGGTGACACTACTAGATTCTCCTCGATCACCATCTTCTCCGATCGGGGTAACCGTAATCGTATATGTTTTACCAGGTGAGATACCACTAATCTCAATCGAGTAAGAGGAGGTGGTTTGAGTTTCTCCGTTAACATCAATTTCAAATGTTGCTTTCGGACCATCATAGCCCCAACTTACATCGATCAATTCACGATCCTCAAGATATTTCGCTGCTAAGCCATCAACAGCTGGAATGTCTTCCTCTTCACTTGAAATACTCACTGTCGTTGTCTTTGCTTCACTTTTCACTGATTTATCTTCGTTACTAACGGCGACAACTTGAATCGTATAGTCCGAATCAAATTCAACCTCTGATATTTCTAGCGATTGATCACCAGATGATGAAAGTTCTTTCATCTGACCACCATCAATACTTGCACTTACTTCAAATGAAACATCAAGATCTGAGTCATAGTCCCATGTCACATTAATTTTATTCGCATCCTCATCATAGGCTGCATTTAGATTATCAACGGGATCAATTGTTTCAAATTTCTCAGATGTTTGTTCTGGTTCATGTCCTTTAACAAATAACTCTTTTACGACATTGTCACTCGGTGTAAATTCGCTCGCTTTCTTTGCCGGATTAGACCCTTTTTCAATCGCTAATTCTACAACTGAATCAGGTTTCACAAAATCCGGTGTTTCTTTTCCTTCGGATATTTCCGTCATTAAGTTTTTAAACAAGGCTCGGGGGATAGCTGTTCCTTCATCTGGCATAACATCCCGCTTACCATCTTCATCAGTATACCCACCAGCCCAAATCGAGATCGTATAATTTGTCGTATATCCACTAAACCAAGCATCTGGACTGCCTTCTTTATCTTCTAGATTTGTTGTACCTGTTTTACCTGCTACAGGTAATCCAGGAATATTAGCAGTTGTACCTGTACCTTCACTCATAACTGTCTTGAGCATATCAGTAATCATATAAGCGGTATAATCTGACATGGCTGCTTCAGGTTCTGGTTTTAAATCAACTTCCTTACCATCAGGAAATTCAACCTTTGTAACAGCATATGGTTCATTATAAATCCCTTCATTACCAAACGCACGGAATGCTCCTGCTAGTTGCAGTGGATTGACTGTTGTTCCTGTTCCACCTATCGCATCCCGAATTTCGGCTTGATCATTCGCAAAATTAATACCGAGACCTTCACCAAATTCCTGTGCATTGGCAGCACCTGCTTCTTCAAAGGCCTTAGCTGTAGGAACGTTTAACGATTGACTTAACGCATAGCGTGCAGACATCCAGCCTTGATACTCTCTATTCCAATTCCTGATTGGATTAGAACCAGTCATTTCATAAGGTTTATCATCATTTATTTGTTCATATGTGGACCATTTATTGTATTCGATCGCCGGGCCATAAGCGACAATTGGTTTAAATGTTGATCCAGGCTGATACTCACCTTGGACCGCATGATTAAACTCACCAATCCCTTTACTGTTCCTTCTTCCACCAATGGCGCGAATCGCACCATCTGATGTATCCAATACGGCAAGACCGGATTGCATCTCATCATCAGGGTAGGGGATAGGGTTTTCTTCACTATCAGTTAGTAAGAACTCAACATGATCTTGAACATCACTATCTAATGTCGTGTAAATCTTTAGACCATCCGTATATATTTCCGCTCCATCTACCTTGTCACTTACTTCTTCTCTAACTTGATAGAGAAATGCTTCATATGGTGTTGATTCTGTTCGTTTACCAGCTAGCAGAGAGGGGATGTCAACATCTTTCGCCTCATCAGCTTCTTCCTGGGTGATCTTTCCATGCCGCACCATTAATTTTAATACCGTATCAACACGACCTTCCATTAATTCAGGGTTTTCATACGGGTTATAAGCAGATGGCCTTTGTGGCAACCCAGCTAATATCGCTGCTTCCGTTAATGTAAGATCATGTAGATCTGTTTTTCCAAAATAAATTTCCGAAGCTTTAGCTACTCCATAAGCATTACTACCATAAAATATTTTATTTAAATACATTTCTAAAATTTGTTCTTTTGTATACTTACGTTCTAATTTTAAGGCTAACCATTGCTCTTGAACCTTTAACTTTATTTTCTTATCAGGTGTTAGAAAGGCATTTTCGACAACTTGCTGTGTAATTGTACTCGCACCTTCTGCACCAAATCCACTTGTAATATTTGCTTTGATTGCTCCACCAATCCGTCTAATATCGATCCCTGGGTGCTCAAAGAATCGAACGTCTTCAGTTGCTGTGACAGCATCGATTAATACTTGTGGTAAGTCATCATATTCGACCTTCGTCCGTTTTATATCACCTAAATCCGCGATTAATTCACCTTCTTGATCATAAACTTTGGATGACATCGGATCGGATAATTTATCTTCATCTAAGCCTGGGGAGGTAGCAATATAGTAGGTAAATAGTACACCTATACCTAATCCAATTGCTAATACAATGATGCCGCTAATTTTCATTGCCTTTTTTAAGAAAGGTCTTTTTTTAGTCTTCTTTTGTTTTCTTCTTGCTGCTCGAGTTTGACTATTATCGGTCATTACTCATCTTCCTCCGTTCTAAAATAGATGTTTTACTGAATGGATCACGGCCATAAAATCGCCTATTCATAACATCATTGTCAATTTCGCCTATGATTATTTATAGGTCACACACAATCTAAAAATAAAGCTGATCAAGGATTGCTAAATAATCAACTCTAGCTTGGTATTTAAAAGGGATGAGATATCCTTTTTCACTTATTTCTTTATAAGGGATCGATTTCCTACCACCTACAAACTGATCCTCCCAATAAGGTAATAAATCTTTTGTTTGAAGCAAGTACGTCTCATCATGAACGGTAAATCGAATAATAATAAAACAAATACCACCATGTTCTAAGATGGACGCCATATGTTTAATTTGGTGCTCATGAAAATTCGCTAGTGGGAAGGAGGTCTTATTTTTAGTTTCCTTCGCTTCAAAATCAAGATACGTTTGTAAGTATAACCCATTATAATCTGTTGTTGAAGCTTGTTGAAAATAGGCTTCCGTTATAACTGCTGCGCTTCTACTTGGATAATTAACATTTACAATTTGAATCGGCGTTGGCTTTTTATGAATGACCGCTTTATTATGTGCTAAATAATACTGATTCGTTAGATTAATATCTTCTTCTAATGTCATTCCCCGATTACTATGATTTCTATTTCTTGGCGAGGTTGTCCTGCTTCTCTTCATTCCATTTGGATAGTTCATATTATGTCCCTCCAACTTGTAACAGTACCATAACTATAAAATGTTTACGAATTAATATTCATAAACATAACCTGAAATAAGGTATACATACATCACATAAAAGCAAGACTACTTATATTATATATCAAATTGCTCAATTCCGCATAATATTAGGTGTAAATAACCTTGATTTAACCTGAATGAATTTCATAATTACCCTAATCAGCCACATCGATAGCACATATAGTTAAGAATGATTCAACGAAACTATATGTTGTGGCGATGTGGCACTAAACCGGTATTATAAAATTCATTAAACCTGAATGAAATAATAAAAACCTAAGAAAATAGTAGAGATAACGATAAGTTTGTTATTAATATTCTAGTTTTGTCGAGCTAGAAGGGGATTCGGACTCCATCGCGAATCTAAGTAGTAACAACCAACTGCTACCGTCATGATCAACTATCATCAACCAAAAGGAGTGTGTATGTAGATGAACACCGCGAAGCAAAGCACAGAAAGTTTTGTACAAGGGCTTGATAAGCATGATCTTGGAGATTTATTATTATATATTGTCGAGCAAATGCGATCCATCGAAGAAGACGTCAGCTCTAAAGTAGATTATGAAATATCACGCACATTTCATAACCGTTATAATGAATTGAATCACACAAAATCACAATTTATCGATTTAAAGAAGTCTTCTCTCAAAACGTGAACATGCCTAATGATGTGCCTTCTATACTTAAAAATGGTACAGTATTAATAAATTGAATGGTTTATTAGTGAAGGGGGATGATCATCGCCCTTTCACTGATGAGCGATTTAATGAATCGAGTCTATAGTTAAATTTTCTATATGAATCGAAGGGATGATGGTACATTTATGGAATTAATCCGACAAACAGAAGAATTAAAACAATATCTTGATGAATTAAAAGTACGATACGAAGCAAATAATCCACCCGAGACGGTGAGTGATAGGACGTTTTTCTTAGAGATGAAAGCTGCAACTGAACCGATTTATTCATTGTTAGAGGAATGGGAGACCGTTGCGTTAGACGTGGTTAAAAACCAAAAGATAAATGTTCATCCACATCAAATTGCTTCCACAAGGGAGAATATGGAACTGTTAATCCTACATAGCTATTATATTGATGCCAGACGAAAACGTTATATGGAATTAAATCATTCGAGTCATTTTATTTTCGATCAATTACACAGAGCGTTAACAAATGAGTCATCATTCTTTTGATTCATTCACATATGATGGAGGAGGCGACAAAAACATGAAAGATGAACTCATTAAGGAAGCAAAGAAAATAAGGTCATATGCTTATGTACCCTATTCTAAGTTTCCTGTGGGGGCTGCCTTACGAACAAAGGCAGGCACGATATATACAGGCTGTAATATCGAAAATGCCGCATATCCAGTGAGCTGTTGTGCGGAACGGGTGGCTATATTTAAAGCATTATCAGAAGGGGAGCGCGATTTTTCAGAAATGGCGGTTGTCGCGAATACACAACGAGCAATACCTCCTTGTGGATCCTGTCGTCAAGTAATGAGCGAGTTTTTTGCACCAGATATGACTATTCACCTCGCCAATCTAGATCAAGATACGAAGACTTTTACAATGGAGCAACTTTTACCTTTCTCCTTTCAGCCAAGTGATTTAAATGATACAAACTAGATGGACAAGGTAAATAGGGTTTATGAAATTCATTAATTTATGGCATATATTTTTAAATTAACAATAACATTATATTGACAATGAGTAGCTTGTTTGAAAAAATAGACAAGAGCAAGTCAAAATAGAGGTGATTATGAAGTGGACGCAAAGCATGTACAATTAAGTAGTAAAGAAATTCTCGAAAAGGATTTTAAAACAGCAATGCGCGGCTATAATCAAATTGAGGTCGATGAGTTTTTAGATGTCATCATTAAAGATTATGAAGCTTTACAGCAACAAATCGATACCTTGCAAACTGAAAACAACCAACTTAAAAAGAGAACAACAGGCGAAGCAAGAACAAGAACTGCACAACCTGTTCAACCACAGCCCGTACAACAAGTAAATTACGATGTTCTAAAACGATTATCCAATTTAGAGAAAGAAGTGTTTGGTAAAAAGACTTCCGAATAAAGTTTAACTTAAATCTCGTGATTTAAATTAAACTTTATGGTATACTATAAGATGTGTTTCTTGAATACTCATATAATCGCTGCATTCAATTGTAGAGGAAAGTCCATGCTCGCACAAACTGAGATGTTTGTAGTGTTCATGCTTGGCGAATTCATAAGCTAAGGTAGCCTTTAGGCTTAACGGCAGGAAATCTTCCTACGTTTTTTATTAAATAGGGAAGCACATCCTTGAAAGTGCCACAGTGACGTAATCAGAATGGAAACATTCTGGGTGGAACGGGTAAACCCCATGAGTGAGCAACCCAAACAATGGTAGGGGCATCCTTGAGTAGGGAATTCAACTGAAATAGGGACAAGGTAGTACTTGTAGAGAGATGATTATAACCGGCGTACGAGGCTGACCACCGTGTGCAGTACTATGGAACAGAACATGGCTTATCGAGTATTCATCGGTCAATTAAATATATACTCTTCATGGGCCTTCTTAGATGCTTCCGTAGCATAAGGGAGGCCCATTATTTTTTACATTAAACAATAAGGCATTAATGAAAGGAACGTAGACTGATATGACAAAAACAGTAACATTAATTGCTACAGCTGCGATGGGATTAGAAGCGGTCGTTGCAAATGAAGTGAAGAATCTTGGATATGACGTACAAGTAGAAAATAGTAAAGTCATCTTCGAGGCTCCATTGTCAGCCATACCTCGTTGTAATTTATGGATTCGAACAGCAGATCGCATTAAAATACAAGTCGGGGAATTTAAAGCGACTTCTTTTGATGAACTTTTTGAAGCGACTAAAGCATTACCATGGGAAGACTTTATATCAGAAGATGGGAAGTTCCCTGTTTCTGGGAAATCCCATCAATCAACATTATACAGTGTGCCAGATTGCCAAGCGATTGTGAAGAAAGCAATGGCTGAACGATTAAAATTGAAATATGGTCTGGCAACAAGGATGCCGGAATCAGGTCCGATATATAAAGTAGAGGTAGCGATCCGTAAAGATGTTGCTTTATTAACAGTAGACACTTCCGGGACAGGTCTACACCGAAGAGGTTATCGAGTCGGTCAAGGGGATGCACCACTGAAAGAAACCATGGCAGCTGCACTCATTTTGCTAACAAACTGGAAGCCTGAGCAGACGCTCATTGATCCATTTTGTGGGTCGGGAACAATTCCGATCGAAGCGGCCTTGATTGGGCAAAATATTGCACCTGGTTTCAACCGCTCATTTGACTCGGAGAATTGGTCTTTTATAAAACAAGCGCATTGGGATAAAGCATTTGAAGAAGCCGAGGATTTAGCGAATTACGATATCAAGCTTGATATTATAGGTTCAGACATTGATCATCAAATGATTGAAGTTTCCAAGAAGAACGCAATAGAGGCTGGATTGGCAGATCTCGTAACATGGAAACAGATGCGCGTGAAAGATTTGTTTATTAGAAAAGAGTTTGGATATATCATTGGAAATCCCCCTTATGGCGAACGGATAGGGGATAAAGAGGCGGTAGCTGAATTATACGAGGATCTTGGTTCCATCATGGCCGACCATCCAACATGGAGCGTTTATATGTTAACAGCATTTAAAGACTTCGAAAAACAATATGGACAAAAAGCAACGCGAAAGAGAAAGCTTTTCAATGGCTTTATCGAAGCTAACTATTACCAGTACTTTGGAAAAAGGAAATAAAGAAAATAGGGGGATTCATAGTAACGGATTCTCCTCAGCGGTGCAAACAGGTAAAATCACATAAAATTTAACTATCAATTAGCACTGCAACATGCAGTGCTTGTTGTAATTTATTTCAGAAGATCTATAAATTTTGTATTAAACTACATATTTTAAAGAATTTCATAATACCAGTTTAGTGCCTCACCGATAAAACAGGGGGAAATCTAGCGATAACGTCAAAAGCTTATCTATCACTATAATAAAAGTGCGCCCATTTGATCGGAATAACATTTGACTATCTATAAAATCACTCTACAGTTAGATATGTATCTAACTATATAAATACTGAATAACTTTTGCAAAAGGAGAAGCCAACCTTGAATAACATTTTTAGAGCCTTAGACGACGAAACTCGGAGAAAAATATTAACATTGCTAAGTGAAGAAGGTTCTTTAACTGTTGGTGAAATACACGACCAATTCGAAATGAGTAAGCCAAGCATTTCACATCATTTGACTATTTTACGAAATGCTGAGCTTGTTTCTTCTGAAAAAAGAGGTCAATATGTCCACTACACCCTTCACACGACAGTGCTTCAAGATTTAATTGCTTGGATGATGACATTAAATAAATGAGGAGGAAACAAAATTGAAAAACACTTTACTAAATGTTTGTATAATAGCAGTAGCAATACTATTGAGTGCATTGACTTATTCAAGTTTAAGTCCTGACATAGCCATTCATTGGACTCATGGTGAAGTTACGGGAACTGCACCGAAGTTATTGGGAGTCTTATTAATTCCTAGCATAATGGCAGTCATTTATTTGATACTGTCGTTATTATTTAAAACTGATCCAAGAAAAGAAAACCTAAGTTAATGAATTTCATAATACCGATTTAGGCCACCACGATACAACATGTAGTTTCGTTGGACCTTTCTTAACTACATGCTGTATCGATGTTGCTGGTTTTGGTAATTATGAAATTCATTCAAGTGGTAAAATTAAAAACATTAGTATTTCAACCATATTGTTTTTGTTGTTTTCGGTTCACATTGCGGTTTTAGCAGTCGGGCGAGGTTATAACTTGGATATGAATATCGTTTCAGGACTTATTATCGGAACAGTCATGATGATTCTTGGAAATATTATGCCACAAGCAAAGCAAAACTTTATTTTTGGACTACGAACTCCATGGACCTTAAGCAACGATAAAGTTTGGGCTATTTCAAATCGTTTTACAGGAAAACTCTTTTTTGCGGCAGGTTTTTTAATCATTTTATCAGTAATTATTATTCCGCAACATAATATTGTATTTACAATCTCCTTAGTCTTATTGGTTGCCGTTATAGGGACGATTCATTCCTTTGTCGTGTATAAGCGAATCGCTAATTAAAATGGATAAAGGTAGAGAACAAATTAAAAAAGAGCTTGTGCCGCAACCTTTAAATAATACACCCCGATTGGGATGCCTAGTACTCATAAGATTGAAAAACCGATATATAAAAACAGTGATTGACTGCATTTTACTAACCATAAGGTTAAAAAAATTGTGACATTTCTGTGGAAAAAGTGCATATATTTCACTTTTTAGTGAACGATACATTTAAAAGGGCTGAAAATATGAGTTATATTTGTTCCACCGGATTAGGTATTCCAGACGAAAAATACGCACAAGAAAAAGTAAAGGGATTAGTAAAGGAAATGTTTCCTTCTTTGTTAGAAAAGAAAGTAAACCGTATTATGCCGATTTTTGATCATGCTCAAGTAGAGGAGAGGCAACTTGTCGTTACAGAGGGATGGTTGAAACAGTCACATACATTTGAAGAAAAGAATGATTTGTATCAGAAACATTCTTTACTAAAGTCGCTTGAGGCGATTGACCATTGTTTAACGAATCCAGATTATTTGCAAGCACCTGTACCATATGAAGCGATTGATTTAATTATTTATATATCAAGTACGGGGATCATGACCCCATCACCCGATACATACATCATGAATGAACGTCCATTTCGCGAGGATGTTGTACGCATGCCTTTATGGGGATTAGGGTGTGCTGGGGGGGCCATCGGACTAGGAAGAGCTTTTGATTGGCTTGTGGCACATCCGAATAAAACCGCCTTGATCGTTTGCTGTGAATTATGTAGTTTAACCTTTCAAAAGACAGATACTAAAATGAGCAATATAGTTGGTACAGCATTATTCGGTGATGGCGTGGGTGCTGCGTTATTAATGGGGGATACCTCACCTTCTTTATCTTTGCGAAAAAAGCCTGTACCAAAGATTATGAAGACAAGTTCATTTACGAAGAAAGACAGCACGAAGATTATGGGGTGGGATATAAAAAATGCCGGGTTTGAAGTTGTTTTTTCAAAGAAAATCCCCAAACTTGTCCAGACGATTTGGAAAGATCATCTTCTCTCCTTTTTCAAAGAATTAAATTTAACAGAAGCACAAATACATTCATTTATTGCTCATCCTGGAGGGAGAAAAGTACTGGAAGCAATGGAAGATACGTTGTCCATTTCGCAAGAGAAAATGAAGCATTCTTATCATGTTCTTGCTCATCATGGGAATATGTCATCCGCTACCGTGATCTATGTCCTCCATGAATGGTTAAAAGAATCGATCGCCCCACAGGAGAAAAGTATATTATCTGCGTTAGGGCCTGGCTTTAGTTCGGAACTATTATTATTGGAGTGGGTGGAATAATGGCGATCTGGATGGTGGGATTTTTAATCTTTCTAATCGGGCAACGGCTGATTGAATTATTCATTGCGAAGCGAAACGAAGCTTGGATGAAGCGTAGAGGGGGAATCGAAATAGGTGACAAACACTATAAATGGTTTATTCTGCTTCATACGCTATTCTTCATGTCGATGCTTGTTGAAAGTATCGTGCGGAATAATCACGATATCCAGTTGAACTACGTATTATTCAGTTTATTTATCATGCTGCAAATTGGGAGGGTATGGTGCATATATAGTTTAGGGAGGTTTTGGAATACGAAGATTATTGTGATCCCTCATGTGCACTTAATTCGCAGCGGACCCTATCGCTATCTCAAACATCCCAATTACGTCATTGTCGCCATGGAATTAATCGTAATTCCCTTGTTTTTGACGGCATATATAACAGCCCTTATTTTTCCGTTCCTCCATATACTGCTGTTAATGGTTCGCATTCCTTCTGAAAACAGAGCCCTAAACGAGCAAGCGATTTCACCCTAGCAAGGATCAATCCACAATGATTCTATGCTAGAATGGAATCCATGGGAGTACGTAGGGAGGAGGAGAGGAGATGGATCAACACACTCAACTTGAGCAAATCAAGCAATACGTTAAAACGCTGTTTCATAACGATGCTACGGGGCATGACTATTTTCATATGCAACGGGTAGCGGATATGGCGAAGCAACTAGCTCTCCAGGAAAAAGCCAATACATTTATCTGTGAAGCGGCTGGATGGATTCATGACATCGGGGATCACAAGCTGTTTACAAATCCCCAACAGGCGCATACGGAGTTAAATGAATTTTTATCCGCGATTGGGGTATCAACGGAAGTGCAGCAGCAAATTCAGCAAGCAAGTAAAGATGTCTCCTTTAGTCAAGGAAGGATTCCGACGACGCTCGAAGGTGAAATTGTCCAAGACGCCGATCGGCTTGATGCCCTTGGCGCCATCGGTATTGCCAGAACATTTGCATATGGTGGGGCTAACAGACAATTGATTCATCATGATACGGTTACAAAAAACACTTCGATCCAGCATTTTTATGATAAGTTATTTATGTTAAAAGATCTGATGCATACGGATACAGCCAAAAAGATTGCCGCACAGAGACATCAATTTATGGTAGCGTTTATGACGCAGTTTTTTGCAGAATGGTGAACATGAAGCGGGGGAGAACGTCAACGTTAAACGCGACGTTCCCCCTCCATAACGTTTTTTAATTGATTTGTTTGGCTCCTAAGTATTTAGGTTCCCAGTAGGAATTACTTAATGCACTAATCTCCACCCCTCGTGATTCTCCGGCATGAATAAACTCGCCATTTCCAATATAAATACCCATATGGGAGGGGCCAGGTTGGTATGTTTCGAAAAAAACGAGATCACCTACGGAAGGTGATTCTACAGGTTCGCCAAAATTCCATGTTTCGCTAACGGTTCTCGGAATGATAATGTCTTGTAACTGGAAGACATATTGAATAAACCCACTACAATCAAATCCGGCTGTTGTTTCGCCACCCCATTCATAGGGGATACCAATTAAGGAACGGGCACTCTCAACGACATTATTTGCATCAGAAGACGTTGCTTCTACTTTTTTAATGGTTGCTAGATTTTCTTCAGCCTCTAGATCATCCGTCGGCTCCTCCACTTGCTCTGCCTCTGTTTCTTGTTCTTGTTGTTCTTCTTGTTCATCCTCTTGTTCCGGCACGTTTTGTTCTTCTTCAACCTCAGCTTCTTGCGCAACTTCCATTTCTGGCTCCGGTTCTTCGTACAAGGCCACTAGTGATTCTTGTGTCACTTCATCTATAAGTTCAATCCCATGTTCATCTTCCGCCTTTTCCAATGCTCTTTCGGTTAAGGGGCCATAAATCCCGTCGATCTCTCCTTCATAATGTCCAAAATAGGCTAAAGATTCTTGAACAATTTTCACATTGTCACCATACATGCCAGGGTAGACGCTCTCTGATAAATGACTGAGTCGCTTCATATAATTCTGTTTTTCCACTTCAATTAACGCATGAATGGTTTCCTTATCTGTTTGCCCGGTAATTTGAATATGATGATCTGCCTGAAAGTTTTTAAGGGCATATTCTGTCAACATCCCGTATTCTCCATCAAGATCTTCATCATAATAAGAGATCGATGCTAACTTGCTTTGTAATAAACGAACCATTTCCCCGTGTTCACCATATTCAAGTTGCTCTGCTTCCTGTAGGATGTTATTTTGAAACGCTGGATATGCATCAACAAAAACCGCAAACGGCTGACTTAGCATGTAGCTATATAAAACCGATTGTTTGACTACGTGCCCTACAGTACCATTCATCATGCAAATATCCCCTTTCGATTTAAACAAATACTACTTTCGTTTTCCTAAATGAAGTTCATGCTCTTATTAAATTTATGAGGGAAATTACATTCTATGTGTTGCGTTTAGATTACAAATTTATGGTACAAGTGCTATAATAGGTACATTAATATTCATTTTTGGGAGGAAATCGTATGACGAGCAATGAACAAGCATATCTTGATTTATGTAAGTATGTACTCGATAAAGGTAAGAAGAAGGATGACCGGACAAATACGGGTACCTATTCTTCATTTGGCCACCAATTACGTTTTGATTTAACAGAAGGATTTCCGCTCTTAACGACAAAACAAGTCCCTTTTCGCTTAGTGGCGAGTGAACTGCTTTGGTTTATTAAAGGGGATACAAATATACGTTACTTATTAGAAAACAATAATAACATTTGGAATGAATGGGCATTTAAAAAATGGGTAGAGAGTACAGCTTATACAGGTCCTGATATGACTGACTTTGGCAACCGAATTCAGCAAGATGAAGCGTTTAAGACAATCTATCAAGAACAGATGGCGACGTTTAAGAGTAATATTCTGAATGACGATGACTTTTCAAGCCGTTATGGCGATCTGGGAGCTGTATATGGAAAACAATGGCGTGATTGGAAAACATCGACGGATGAAACGATTGACCAATTGAAAGAAGTCATTGAATCTATTCGCGTCAATCCAAATTCAAGACGTCATATTGTTTCCGCTTGGAACCCTGAAGATGTTCCAAGTATGGCATTACCACCGTGTCACACCTTATTTCAATTTTATGTTGCGGATGGAAAATTATCCTGCCAGTTGTATCAGCGGAGCGCAGACTTGTTTTTAGGGGTCCCCTTTAACATCGCAAGCTATGCGTTATTAACGCATTTAATTGCGCATGAATGTGGTCTAGAGGTCGGGGAATTTATTCATACGTTTGGAGATGTTCATATTTATTCCAATCATGTGGAACAAGTAAAAAAACAGTTGAAGCGGGAGTCAAAACCACTCCCACAATTGAAAGTAAATAAAAATAAACAGTCGATTTTTGATTTTGAATTAACAGATCTTGAGATCGAAAATTATCATCCACATCCAGCAATTAAAGCACCAATTGCCGTTTAAACGATATCGTATCTATATATGAATGGAAGAAGGTTGTAACTATGATTTCTCTACTTGTTGCCATGGACCGAAACCGAGTGATCGGCTTCGAAAATGAGATGCCCTGGCATTTACCGAAAGACTTAGCATACTTTAAAGAAAAAACCATTGGAAACTCCATTATCATGGGGAGAAAGACATTTGACTCCATTGGCAGGGTGTTACCGAAGCGGAACAATATTGTTCTGACACGAAGTAAAGATGAATTTCCAGAGGGTGTGACAGTCATCAATGATGTCGAACTCATACAGCAATGGGCAGCTGCATACCCGGATGAAGAATACTTCGTTATCGGTGGTGGGGATCTTTTTGAGCAAATCCTACCGTATGCTGATCGCATGTATATTACGGAGATTGATGAAGCATTTAAGGGGGATACGTATTTCCCTGAATTCTCCAAGACGGACTGGCAGTTGATCGAAAAGACGGCCGGAGAAAAGGACGATAAAAATACGTATGATTATGCTTATCTACAATATGATCGTAGAAAAGCACTTTAAGTTGTGCATGGATAGATAAACATGTTAAAGTGAATATAGAGCATGCTAAGCTATATCCTTACTTATAAATGTGCAACATAGTCAGTCTGAAAATAACATACTGAGGTGATAAAAATGGCTCAGATCGGTATACCAAGTTTAATTTTGATTTTAGTTGTTGCTTTAGTTATCTTTGGACCTGCAAAATTACCTGAAATAGGCAAGGCTGCTGGTGATTCATTGAAGGAATTTAAAAACGCAACAAAAGGTCTTGGAAGTAACAGTACAAATGAAGAAGATCCTTTAAATAAATAGGGAAATAAAGGAAGGTGTGAGGGATAGGTTGCCTTACATCTTCTTTTCTGTCTGATGATCAAGAAGGAGTGGCGTTATGGCTGTAGAAACAGAAAGTGATAAAGAAATGAATCTTGTTGGGCACTTAGCAGAATTACGAAATCGACTGATTGTTACGGCGGTCTTTTTTATTGTCTTTTTCATCGTTGCATTTATCTTTGTGGAAGATATTTACTCCTTTTTTGAGAAAGATATGGATTTTGTCCTCAATGTGACAAGTCCAGCTGAAATTATTTGGGTATACCTTACGATGGCAGGCCTTGCCGCCCTTGTTGGTACATTACCTATTTTAGCATTACAAGTTTGGTTGTTTATTAAACCAGCACTTACCGTACCGGAAAGAAGAGCTTCTTTATCTTATGTCCCAGCGGTGTTCATTTTATTTGTTCTCGGATTGTCTTTCGGTTATGTGGCTTTTAGTAAGCTGATTTTGCCATTCTTGCTATCATTAAATGATGGGATGTTTAATGAGCTATTTACCGTTGAAAAATATTTCCGGTTTATGTTACGAGTCACGTTACCATTTGCAATTTTGTTTGAAATCCCAATTATTGCGATGTTTTTAACGAGCTTAGGCGTTCTTACCCCGGCATTTATGAGAAAAACGAGAAAATATGCTTATTTTATTCTCCTTATCGTCGGTGCGCTCGTTACACCTCCAGATATTGTCTTGCAACTTGTTGTAGCGATTCCACTGTTTATTCTCTATGAAATCAGTATTTATCTCTCAGCAATTGTTTATCGTAAAAAGGAAAAAAAGCGAATGGACTATCTAGATGAGGATCAATCTGAATAACGGGGGGAACAGATGCTAACATTTTATCAATTTATCATGACGTATCGAGATAGTAAAACAGTCACAAATGAAAGTCAGCTTGCCAATTGGATATTTGCCGATCATGATTTTCCAAAGCAAGGGATAGACTATAACCAAGTGAGTGATTATTTAGAGTGGAACAGTCCATTTGCAGAGGCTTTAGTTGTCTTTGATGAACTGTGGGAAGTCTATCTATTAAGAAGAGAGTAACGATCTGTAATCCGTTATAAACAGCTTTGCATCTACTGCAAAGCTGTTTATTTAATAGTAAGCGTAATAATATTCATAAAGGAAATGGTCTCCCTATTTCCATTTGTCGTCCGTAAATACATGTCTTGTCTCTCCGCGTTTACTCCCATAATGGCCCCGATACGCCTTTCAATGTGTCCACCGTCATACATTGTTAATTCAATTTGCTCATTCTGTTCATAAGCCATCATAAATTCATCGTTCATGAGCGCTAACGTTTGTTGATCAACTTCTGGTTTCTTTACCTTTATATCTTCTTCCCATACATGTTGGAGCAGCTTCACATGTTCAGGTAGCATCAAGGATGCCCACTTCATTGTTCCACGATCTCTCGCCATCATTTTCACCTCATGGCGATTATACCAGAACACACGCTCCCTTTCCAGCACGAATGATTTCTTTACCGATGATAATCATGTTAAAATAAGAGGATAAGGGGAGAATGAGATGAAAATATTACATACAGCCGATTGGCATTTAGGTAAAATTGTTAATAGCGTACATATGACAGAGGAACAAGATTATATATTACAAAAGTTACTTGATATCATTGAACAAGAACAACCAGATGTCTTGATTATTGCCGGCGATATTTATGATCGAGCGATTCCGCCCAGAGATGCAGTTGAATTGCTAAATAAAGTACTGACAAAGATTATTACAACATTCAATATTCCGATTCTCGCCATTGCAGGAAATCATGATAGTCCAGATCGTTTGGAATTTGGGAATCAATTATTCCGTGCCCAAAACCTATTTATTGAAACAAAGATAACAGCGGATTTAAAACCGATTATCATCCACGATGATAATGGGCCTGTTTATTTCCATTTAATCCCCTATACCGAACCTGCTGAAGTCCGTGAATATTTTGCCGACGACAATATAAACTCGCACCACTCAGCGATGGAAGCCATTATCAATCATATTAAAAATAACCATGATATGAGTGAACGCCATGTATTGATTGGTCATGCTTTCTTAGCGGGAGGGATGGAGTCAGAATCCGAAGAGCGGTTGTCGATGATTGGAGGGAGTCCTTACGTGGATGCAGCCTTGTTTCATGACTTTACCTATGTAGCCATGGGACATCTCCACCAGTCACAACGGGTTACAAGTGATACCATTCGCTATAGTGGTTCCCTTTTAAAATACTCCTTTTCAGAGTCGAATCATAAGAAAAGCGTGACAATGGTCGATCTCGATGAGAACAAGCAAATAAAACTGGACTTTTTCCCATTAATACCGCGCTATGATATGAAGGTTGTGGAAGGTTATTTTGATGACTTAATCCAACACCCCCTTCACAATCATGAGGACTTTCTACATATTCAATTGTTGGACGAAGGTAAAATTATCGACCCGATGAATAAATTACGTAAAATCTATCCAAATATTTTACGACTCGAACGTATGACCAAACGTTCTGATCATCAACTATTGGATTTAAAAAAGGTAAAAGAAGAAAATGAAAAATCACACACTGAATTATTTACCTCCTTTTATAAAGAAATACGAGGCGAGGAAATGGATGATCAGCGGATTTCCCGCATTCATCAAGTGATTTCGAAAATAGTGGAAGAGGAGAGGGGGAAATAAGATGCGTGCCATCCGGTTAAAGTTAACTGCATTTGGACCTTATCTACAGGAACAAATCGTGGACTTCAATGATTTAGGCGAGGAATCCATCTTTTTAATAACGGGACCAACGGGAGCAGGGAAAACGACCATCTTTGATGCCATCTGTTATGCACTATATGGACGCGCAAGCGGTTCTGATCGGGAACAAGATTCATTGCGAAGTGATTTTGCCAATGCAGATGAACAGACGGAAGTACAGTTTACCTTTTCACTTCATGAGCAAACATATGAGGTAACGCGCAAACCGAAGCAAGTAAGAAGGAAATCACGTGGGGATGGGTATACGGATGAACCTGCTCAAGCAACCTTATATGAAATCGTTGATGGAGAAAAGCTGCTCGTTGCATCAAGAATTAACATGATTAATGAAATCATCCAAGAGAAAATTGGGTTCGATTATGATCAGTTTTCTAAAATGGTATTGATTCCCCAAGGTGAGTTTCGCAAATTAATCTCCGAAAACAGCCGCGAAAGAGAGGCTGTTTTACAAAGTATATTTAATACATACGTGTATAAAAAAATGACAGAGGAATTAAAGTCACAGGCCAAACAACTTGAAGAAGAAATCAAATCTTTAGATCATTTGGTCCAGCACGAAATAATGAAGATTAAGTGGGAACATCAGCAAGTAGAAGAATCAGATACAGTGGAAAAGATTGTTGAGAAACTCCAAGACGAGATGGTCAACATTGCACAGCAGATTCAATTAGGTAGCGAAGAAAGGAAAAAGCAAGAGGACCTACTTGAAAAAGCCCAAAACATCTATTACATGAACCAAACACTCGAGAAAAAGTTTGTCGAATATGAACAATTGCTTCAAGAACAAATGGAGTTAGATGTAAAAGCGCCACTCATTGAAGAGAAGAAAAGTAAATTACAGGTAGCTCTGAAAGCTCAAAACGTCATACCTTATGAAGAGCAACGTAATGCGAGGAAGAAGGAGTGGCAAGAGCAACAGGAGAAAGTAAGGATACAACAAGAGAAAGTCACGACCATCACCACGAATCATGAAACGATGCAGCGCAAACACCGGGAAGAATCTGAAAAACAAGCAGACCTTGAAAAACTACAGGAAGAAATCAAGCAGGCAAAACAACATATGGAGCAAATCAACCATTATAACACCTTAAAACAAGAGGCAAAAAAGATTCATGTGAGAAGTGAAACCGAACATAAACAATTAACAAAACTGGAAGAAAACATAAAAGAATGCGAACGAGCAATCGAAAAGATCGATGAAGAACTAAGCAAGGAACAAGAAGTTACGGTCGCCTACTTCCAAACCAAGGATCAATTAGGTAAAGCACAAGATACCTTGAAAAAACTAGATCACTTGCTGACGGAATATAATAAGCTGGAAAAGTTACGGAGCCGCTATCAACTGATTCACAAACAATACCAAGAAAAATCGAAAGCAGTCGTACAGCTTCAGGAAAAATATAATGACTTAGATAACAAACAAAAGGAACAATATGCTGCTTATATGGCGCATCAATTGGAAGCGGGAGAGGCGTGTCCTGTCTGTGGGTCACACGAACATCCAGCTAAATCAGTCCACCAAACAGAACTAGTCAACCTCGTTGCATTTGAGGAGCTCAAACAAGAACTCCAAGAGAAACAAGAAGCGTTTCTCACATTTGAAAAAGTGTACAATGACTGCAAATCAGAAGGCCGCAGCCAGCGGGACATCGTGGATAATCTTCAACAAGATCTAGGTGAAGAATGGAAAGACGTTGATATGATTACAATCAACCAACACCGGACAACATGCCAGCAAATGATCACCGATTTAGATCGTCAACAAAAAGAATCGACGCTCTTATTCGATAAGATGAAAGAACAAAAGACCGTTAAAACAGATCTGTTGAGCCAAAGAGACGGATTCAAACAAACGTTTGATCAACTCAATGCAACTTATTTAACGACCCAAAATGAAGCTCTAAAAACGAGAACACGTTTAGTTGATTTAGAGAAACAATTGCCTGTGGAAATTCATGATACAGCAGAATTCAAACAGCAACTCATCGCACGGGAAAAAGTATATCAGCAAAGATCTCAACAATGGGAAGAGATTAAACAAGCTTATCAATTGAGTCTTGAAGACTTACAAAAGGAAACAACCCTTTTAAACGCGTTACATTCCTTTACCGAAGAAATTAAAGCACGCTTTGATGAACAGGTGAACTATTTCTCACAGTCTGTAAAAGACAGTGGATTTTACTCGATAGAAAGTTACCAACAAGCGAAGATGCCCTTGGAACAACAGGAAATAATTAAAAAAGAAATGGAACAATTTGATGCGCGGACAAAACAACTTCTATTTCAGATCGAACAACTTAAAGGCCACATTAAAGATCAAGCACGACCACAGCTAGATAAATTACAGGAGAATATTGATTTTCAGCGAGTAGAGTTACAAAAAAAGGTGGATCTTTTGCATACCTTACAGTCAAAACAAGAAACCAATAAAGAGATTAATGAGCAAATAAAACTCAATAAAACGAAACAAACGACACTACAAGACGAATATTATATTGTTGGGGATTTAGCGGACTTAGCCCATGGAAATAATCAATTACGGCTTTCATTTGAGAGATATGTTTTGGCTTCGTTTTTAGATGAGATCTTATCCCAAGCGAATATTCGCTTGGATCGAATGACAGAATACAGATATCAACTCATTCGTAGTGGACAAGTCGCCAAACAAGGAGCACAGAGTGGATTAGACCTCGAAGTCCTTGATCATCACACAGGACAGCAACGTTCCGTTAAAACATTATCTGGAGGTGAAGGGTTCAAAGCATCACTAA
Source organism: Virgibacillus sp. (assembly GCA_035302925.1). Taxonomy (GTDB): domain Bacteria; phylum Bacillota; class Bacilli; order Bacillales; family Amphibacillaceae; genus CALAMD01. The sequence continues at coordinate 29,151 of DATGSG010000148.1, forward strand.
GCCTTGCGCTTGGGCTAGCAGATGTCGTTCAAGCACATGCAGGGGGGATTCAAATGGATACCTTATTTATTGATGAAGGATTCGGAACCCTTGATGAAACATCGCTGCAACAAGCGATTGATTGTTTAAAGGATTTACAAGATAGCAATCGGCTCTTAGGCATTATTTCGCATGTACCACATTTAAAAGATGAGATCCATGCTAAACTAGAAATCACACCTTCGCCACGTGGTTCAACATTAGGCTTTTCATTTGGCTAACCTTGAAAAGCGAGCGAATGCTGAAGCAGGCAATTCGACCTTTTTTTACTACTTGTCCATTCGTTCGCGTAAATCTTACTTATCTGTCACACGAACATGCTGAATCTTGCGGTTGCCCAGGAAATAACGAAGAAATGATGGATTATACATCAATCTGTTGATCGCCTACACTAATTCAAATGAATGACGTACAATAATCTAGATTCGTTTAATAGATGCGTATGAGGAGGTTTTATGATGCTTTTTTCCGTTCCACAGCGGCCACATCATGATCAGCAGATTCATCGATATCCGAGACAGCACCAGCTACCGAGTCGGCAGATTAACCAACCGGCTCAGAATCATCCCCTGCAGAGAATCATGCAAGGAATAACGGGTTCAGACGCTTCCGTTGGAACAATCGCAACGAAAGGTGTCAATGGGTTATCAAAAACACTCAAAAATGTCCAACAAGTCTTACATGTCGTTCAGTCGGCTACACCGATCGTCCAAGAATATGGACCAATGGTTAAAAATATACCAGCAATGTATCGAATGATAAAATCATTTCAAGATATTGAAGATGCTCCGGAAGACAAGGAACAAATTAATAGTAATAACGTTGAAAATCCTGGTAATACAAAGATTCCTACAGCCGATTCAGGTCGGAAACCGGAAGCTGATTCACGTGGTCAGTCAACTCCAAAATTGTTTATTTAATAAACCGAGGCTAGGAACTTGATTTTTCTTCACATTCGCGAAAAGATAGGGGTGTAAGGAATATACATTGGAGGTAAAGAAATGAGTATAGAAGTAGCTACGTTTGCTGGTGGATGTTTTTGGTGTATGGTTGAACCTTTCGACCAACGACCAGGTATTGAAGAAGTCGTATCCGGATATACAGGCGGCGATATTCCCCATCCAACATATGAACAAGTGTGTACGAATACAACCGGTCACTTAGAAGCTGTACAAATCACTTTTGATTCTGATCTGATGTCATTTGAAGAGCTCCTACAATTATTTTGGCAACAAATTGACCCAACAGATCCAGGTGGTCAATTCCATGATCGGGGCGAATCTTATCAAACAGCGATTTTTTATCATCATGAAGAACAACAAGAAATCGCTGAACGATCAAAACAGGAACTAGGGGAGAGCGGACGATTTAACAAGCCGATCGCGACAGACATTAGACCTGCAAAACCCTTTTATCTCGCGGAAGAAGGACATCAAGATTATTATAAAAAACAGGCATCACATTATCGTTTATATAAAAAAGGGTCTGGGAGAGATGATTTTATTAAAGATAATTGGAATGAAGAAAAAAGCCAGGTTGACTTGAAAAAAGAATTAACGCCAACACAGTATCATGTTACGCAGGAAAACGGAACAGAGCAACCGTATGAAAATGAATACTGGGATAATGAAGAAGAAGGCATTTATGTAGACGTCATTTCAGGCGATGTCTTGTTTTCTTCTAACGATAAATTTGATGCGCAATGTGGTTGGCCAAGCTTTACCAAACCGGTTGATGATTATCAGCTGACGGAAGAATCCGATACAACCCATGGCATGGTTCGTACAGAAGTTAGAAGTAAACGAGCGGATTCCCATTTAGGACATGTATTCAATGACGGTCCTCCAGAAGCAGGTGGCCTTCGCTACTGTATGAATTCAGCGGCGATGCGTTTTATAGCAAAAGACAAAATGGAAGAAGAAGGCTATAAAGCATACGTACATCTATTGAAGTAAGCTTGATACAAAAAATGAATGGTAGCGAGGTAATTAATAATGATTCATCATGATTGGGAAAAACGAAACACCTTAAAACAAATCAAATGTATTCATGCGGATGCAAAGAAATTCATCGTAAACAATAAATTAACCCCTGGACATGTATATGACGTCAAGAACGAAACAGATGAGTTTTATTTTATTATTGATAACAGCAACCGAATGGCTGGATTCTTAAAAGAATACTTTCAAGAAGTGGAATAACAGGAATTTTTTCCTGTTATTCTTTATTTACATCAATGAATTTCATAATACCGGTTTAGTGCAACACCGTTACAACATATAGTTTCGTTGAATCGTCCTTACCTACATATTGTATCGTTGTAGCTATTTTTGGTTATTATGAAATTCATTTACATGTATTAAAAGAAATTATCGGGGAATATTGATGTTCAAGCTAAAATTATGCAGTTTTTATACAGAATTTGTTTTTTATTGTTGGAATTAATGCTATAATTTAACTGTCAATGTAACATACTAGATTGTAGCTGTTATAATTGTATTTTACTGTTTACCAATTTTTATTTAGAAGATAGGCGATCTAAACAAAATGGGGGGCTGAATCAGATTGAAAAAAATATACTTCGTACGTCATTGCTCTGCTGATGGACAGCATAAAGATTCACCATTAACAATTGAAGGTACACGACAAGCTCAGCTACTATCGATCTTTTTAACAGAGAATGATATCCCAATTGACCGGATCATTTCCAGTCCATATTTGCGTGCTGTTGAAAGCATTAAACCTTATGCTGAAAAACACGGGATAGACATTGAAGTAGACGAACGTTTACATGAGAGGGTCTTGAGTAATGAACCTGTAGATGATTGGCTTGAAGTGTTAGAACATTCCTTTAAAGATCTAAACTTCAACTTACCTGGTGGAGAATCTGCTAATGATACAATCGAGCGAGCAAATCAAGTACTTAACAATGTTTTTCAAGATGAAGATGCTACAAATGTGATGTTGGTTACACATGGAAACCTCATTGCTTTGACGTTACATCAATACGACAAAAACTTTGGATTTGATCAATGGAAAGAGCTACGAAACCCTGATATATATGCTGTTCATTACGATAAGAATGGCGTCGATTCAGTTGAATCTATTTGGCGACCTTAAAACAGACACTACGCAATACCCAAAATAACTTTACTTCCTTTCATATAGAGGGAGTAAAGTTATTTTGTTTATACATGTTTTATAACAATAAGGTGATAATAAGACAATCAATCATTAGGAGTGAATCTGAATGTCGAAGCATCACATGCCCCAATTCCCCAAATCCTATTGGCGAGATACGGTTCAATTACCATCATTTCCAGCGTTAGACCAATCCGTAAAAGCAGACGTTGGTATTGTTGGGGGAGGAATTACTGGAATTACCGCAGCCTATTTACTAGCAAAACAAAATGTGAAAGTCGTTCTAATCGATGCTGGACTCCTTTTAGATGGTACGACCGGGCATACAACAGCAAAAGTGACAGCCCAACACGGCCTGATTTATGATGAATTTATTCAACATTTCGGTGTAGAGAAGGCTTCCTTATATTATCAAGCATCCGCCGAAGCCATACAAATTGTGAAGGAAATCATGAACGAACAGAAAATTGACTGCGACTTCTCTATAGAAAAAGCTTATTTATTTACGAATGAAGACTCTTTTTTATCTAATTTAGAAGCTGAAAAACAGGCCTATGATCAACTCGAAATCGCTAGTAAACTAACCGATAATATGCCACTTCAGATCCCGGTAAAATCAGCGTTAATGATGGAAAACCAAGCCCAATTTCATCCCCTTAAATATTTACGCGGATTAATCGAAGCCTGCAAAAAGATGGGGGTGCAATTATTTGAACAGACGACTGCGGTCGATCTTGAATACAATAAGCATCCAACAATTGTAACCCATAAAGGTCTTCGTATTGCCTGCCGTCAGGTCATCTCAGCCTCCCATTATCCATTTTATGATGGACAAGGTTTTTATCCTACACGAATGTATGCGGAACGTTCTTATCTCATTGCCGTCCAATCACCGGATCCATTTCCTGGCGGCATGTATATTAATGCGGAATCACCTACTCGATCCATTCGTTCCGCAATATCAAAGGATAAGGGGGAATTATGGTTAGTAGGGGGGGAGAGCCATAAAACAGGACAGGGGATATCGACAATCAAACATTATGAAGCGTTGCAACAGTATGCGGAAGATCATTTTGATATAAAACGCTTTATCGACAGATGGTCAGCCCAAGATTTAATAACGCTTGATAAACTGCCCTATATTGGCCCAATAACAAAAAAACAAGAATCGGTACTTGTCGCAACTGGATACCGAAAGTGGGGAATGACGAATGGTACGATAGCCGCTAAAATTATGAGCGATATGATTTTAGAACAGGATCACCCATACGAAGATTTATTTTCACCATCTAGATTTCAGGCAGACCCAGCGATTAAGAACTTCGCTCGTATGAATACAGATGTAGCCAAACACTTAATTAAAGGTAAACTAGAATATACAAATAATCATCTAGAAACATTACAATCAGATGATGCTACAATTACACGAATTAATGGACAACGCACAGGTGTATATAAGGATGAAAAAGATCAATTCCACATGGTTGATACAACATGCACACATTTAGGTTGTGAAGTCGCTTGGAACTCCGGTGACCGTACATGGGATTGTCCATGTCATGGATCAAGATTTTCATACACAGGAGAAGTTATCGAAGGCCCGGCAAAGAAACCGTTGGCTACAGTTCAACGTGATGATTAATGAAGTAAACTGTATGTTGGAGTAATATAGCTATAAATTGGAGTATGAAATTCATTAACATAACCGAATGAATTTCATAATTGCCAAAATCAGCAATACCGATACAGTATATAGTTAAGAATGATTCAACGAAACTATATACTGTATCGGTGCG
>DATGSG010000149.1:0-8148 GCA_035302925.1 Virgibacillus sp.
AAAGATGTTGCGATTGAGAAATAAATAAGTAATCCTAAAATATCATTAACCGTTGTAATAAATGGACCCGATGCAATGGCAGGGTCAAGCCTTAATTTATTAATGATTAATGGAACTGTAGCTCCAATGACTGTTGAAGCACTTAATGTACAAAGAATAGAAACACCCACAATTAATGCTAACACCCAATTTCCATAAATAATAGAAATCATAATGGTGATTAATACCATGGAAATCAAACCGAGCATGATACCGGCAGTAAACTCGCGTCTAATCATTCGCCAAAATCCGCCCTTTTCAATGGTGCCAAGTGCAAGTCCGCGAACTGCAACAGCTAATGATTGTGTTCCCACATTTCCAGCGGAGTCCATAATCATTGGTATAAATACGGCTAATAATACGACAGCTTCAAGGGTTTCCTCAAAACGACCAATGACGTTAGCTGTAATTAAACCAAAAAACATCAAAGCAATAATCCATGGAGCACGCTTTCTAGCCGTTACAAATCCACTTAAATTCAAATCTGTAGCTCCTTTTGTTGCCGAAATCTCACCAAAGTCTTCTGTTGTCTCATCTTCAAGAATATCCATCACATCATCAACAGTAACGATACCGAGTAAACGATTTTGATTTGAGACAACTGGAGCGGCTAAGAAATCATATTTCTTAATCAATCTACCGACATCTTCTTGATCCATATCTTCAGGGACAGATACGATTCTTGTACTCATAATATTTTCAATCACTTCACTTGGAGAGGCGATGATTAAATCCCGTAATGAGACAACACCTACTAATATTCCATCATTATCAATAACATAAAGATAATAAATAATCTCTGCATTTGGGGCATCTTGTCTGAGTTTCTCTAGCACATTTTTGACGATGTCCATGGACGAAATACTAATTAACTCTTTCGTCATAATGGCTCCAGCTGTTTCTGGTGCATATGCCAGAAGTCCTCTTACCTTTTGGGCCTTTTCTTTATCCATGTTGAGCAAGATATCTTCTGCTCGCTCACTATTAATTTCTGTTAGAAAGTTCACAACATCATCTGTGAACATGTGATTAAACATACTAACTGAGTAGTTTTCATCTAACTCCAGGAAGAAGAGTTTTTGATTACTTATTTTTAACCCACCAAAAACATCTGCAAATTCCTTTGGGGTAAGATAAGAATATCCTCGTTTTCGGTCATCACTATTTAATGTAATAAAGATATCCAATTGGTCTGATGGATGTAGTTCTAAAAAGGTGTTCCGAAATTGCTCTTTTTCGCCAGCATGTAAGGCGTCAATCACTAATTTTGTATATTGCTCACGTGTTTTTTTGTCTAGTTTAACCATTTTAATTCCTCCTTGAGAGGAGTCAATCTACTTTATTGAATTCGTTCTTGTGAGAATGGACTCCTAAAACAACTTATTTTCTCTTTAGTAATGCAACAATATGATTCTGAATCAGGTTCGGAAATACTTCCCATATCCATCCCACATCCTTCCCTATATTCAAATAAAAAACACCTTCTATAAATAGAAGGTGTTTTGCAAATAGCATAATTAAGAAGTGTCCAAATCATGAACACAATTAATAAAGCCTAACAAATATCCTCCAATCGTAGAGCTTTAGCACTGTACGGCATAGGACAATGTCCAGCTACATTAAAAACCACCTTATGTCGATAGTTCCAGTTGACCCATTGGCGTCTTTAGACATTTTTGGGCAGTAGCGTATCTCCAGCACAGGAGCCTTACCTAACGAGGTCCATGCATGTATAAATTAGAGGTTACAGGATTATTAATTATTAGTCAACTAAAGATTGATCCATACTTAGCTGGTATAGTAATTGCATATTGACTCAAAAAAATATATATTAGGAGTAGGTATTAATATCAAACATCAACACTAAGGGGAATTAGAATGAAAAAGATTGCTTGGATCACGGATAGTACGTGTGGGCTGTCTCGAGACTTCATCGAGGAAAATAATCTATATGTGCTACCACTGAGTGTGATTGTCAATGGTGTTTCTTATAAAGAAGATGTAGAAATTACGAAGGAAGAATTTTATGAAGAACTGAGAAAGCATGGGGAAGGAGCCAAAACAAGCCAACCTGCATTTGGTGAATTTATTGAGCTGTATGAAAAGTTGAAATCAGAGTATGATTGCGGTATAGCTATTCATGCATCAAGCGCATTAACAGGGACATATGATAGTTCAATAAATGCGTCAAAACAAACAGGTTTCCCTGTGGAAGTGATTGATTCTAAGATCGGAGCTTATGCACTAGGAAAGATGATTCAGAACGGACTTTCTTTTGAAAAACAAGGGAAAAGTATGGAAGAAATAGTTGAGGTGTTACGAACGTATCCCGATCAAACGGAGATGTACTTACTTCCATCAAGTTTAGATCAGTTAAAAAGAAGTGGAAGGGTAAGTACACCTCAAGCGATTTTTGCTAGTTTACTTAATATTAATATATTGCTACGATTTCAGAATGGCAAAGTCGTTGTAGAAGAAAAAATTAGAACAAAAGCAAGAGCGAAGAATCGTTTCTTTCAAATCATTGAAGATGCTGTAGAAACACACCAATTAAAAGAAATTTGTGTGATGCATGCGGGTGTGAAAGAAATGGCCTTGCATTGGAAAGAAGAGTTAGAAGATATCCATCAGCAACTTCGTGTGAAGACAGAAACACTCGTACCTGTTGCAGGGGTTCATACGGGGTATGGAACGCTTGCAGTATCTTGGTTAATGGCTGATTAATAATGAAACGATATGTAGACAGAGCAGTTGTTACAGACTGTTCTTTTTTTTATTCAATTGAAAAATGGTACCAACGGATGTCAACTCAAGGAGTATTTAGAACCACTACTTATCGTCTGTCCTTCAGGTAGATGGTAAATTGCCGTTCTCATCATACGATGTAAACATAAACTAGTTTCAAGGGGTGTTTGTATGTTTGAAGTTTATGATGTCGCCTTAATTGCCGTGATTGTTGGGCTTGTAGAAGTGTTAAAAAAGGCAGGTCTACCAAAGCGATTCTTACCTCTAGCATCTTTGTTTTTCGGGATAGCGACTAGTGTTTTCTATATTTACCCAACTGATCTAAAAGGGGGGATCATTGTCGGAATCATGATCGGTTTATCAGCAAGTGGATTATACTCCAGCACTAAAAACACAATCGAGAAGCAAGGAAGAAGTGAATAATTATTCCTATCTCGATATGGATGGATTGGATAGAATCATAAAAAGAAGAAGTAGCTAGATGGTGCGAACTCCAAAAGCTAGGCGGTTCGATTTCTCTTTTGGAGACCACATCAAAAACGAGCTACTTTTTCTTATTCCGAATGATTAGATAAGCACCGATACTGATGGAGAGCAAAATAATGATCATTGGTAAGTTTCCGACAAAGAAGACGATACATCCAGAGATGATGGTTCGGATAAAATTAATGCTTGTAGCAAATTGTTTCTTGGTTTTATCCCACGTATCTAAATTTGAATTGTCCATATCAGGAATGATCACGCTGGTTTCCTGCATGGTGATCTCAACAGTTGCAAAATCAACTTGATTATCGAGATAGTTGATCTGGCCAACAATGACTTCAATTTCTTCTTGGACCTCTGATAAGTCATTAGATATTTTTAGCAAGTCTTCCGTTTTATCCGCTTCCTCCATAAAATCAAGGAGTCGTTCTTCCACGGATTCTTTGGCAGCTCGTCGTGATTTTAAATCTACATATTGCTCCGTTATATCTTGACCTGTGATGGTGCGTTCAATGGTGTTCTCCACTTCTGACTGCGTATCTTTTAGAAAGGATTGAAAGTGTTTCTCGGGAATGCGGACTTTTACATAGCCACTGGAATGTTCTTCGTCCTCTTGATAGACATTCGATTCAACGGTATATCCATCATATTCACTCACCTTTTTATCAATCTGCAACTGTGTCTTTTCCAAATCTTTCACTTGTACAGTTAAATAGGCTTGGTGAATGACCATTTGATCTGATGTACCGTCTGGGATATTTTCGGCATCCTCCGTAGCTTGCTCTTCTTCCGCGTGGTCAAAATCACTACTTTCTGTTGTCATCTCATTAGAAATTTTAGAATCTTCCTGCTGGGTGTCTATCTCTACATTATCAGAGTCGCAAGCCGTTATAAATATGATGAAAAGGGAGAAAAACAGCATGATAATTAGTCTGTTATTCATCTGATAGCCTCCATTATTCACTCATGTTTTGGTACTGATTGGATCTTCCATCGCCCGTTTTATAAAATAATCGAGCGCTTGTGGATTAGCTAAAGAGTCTCGGTTGATGACATGATCAGCGGGTTCACCCATTAATATTTTCTTTACTGGGATTTCTACTTTTTTACCATTCAACGTTTCTGGTAAATCGGTTACCTGATAAATATCAGTCGGTGTATGTCGTGGTGAACATTGTTCTCTAATCTGCTTGCGAATCAACTGTTTTACGCCTTCCGTTAATGAAAAATCTTCTTGCATGACGACAAACAGTGGCACGGTGGAGTCTCCCTTACCGTCTGGAATATCGATAATGAGGCTATTGGCAATTTCTTTTACTTGATTAATGACCCGGTAAATTTCACTCGTACCGATACGAATCCCCCCGCGATTAATGGTCGCATCGGAACGTCCATAGATGCGACATGTTTTCCTGTCGGTAATCTCCAAGTAATCTCCATGGCGCCAAACACCAGGGAACATATCAAAATAGCTTTCATGTAATCGACTGCCATCAAGATCATTCCAGAAATAGATCGGCATCGATGGAAGTGGTTTCGTTAACACTAATTCACCAACTTCTCCTATTTTAGCAACCCCATCATCTGTAAAGCTTTCAATTTTGGCACCTAATCCGCGGCATTGTAATTCCCCAGCATGGACCGGTAAAATTGGTACTCCTAAAATAAAAGCGGTGCACACGTCTGTTCCACCACTAGCTGAGGCGATCCACAAATCTTCTTTCACATGGTTATAACACCAGGAAAATCCCTCAGGTGGCAAAGGGGATCCGGTTGATCCAATGCTATTCAAGTGACTAAAGTTAAATTCTGCTTTTGGGGAAAGTTCATTTTTCATCGCGTCGGTTATAAAACTAGCACTTGTTCCAAAGTTTGTGATCTTCATCTCCTCGATAAACTTCCAAAGCATTTTCCGATCCGGGAAATTCGGATTACCGTCATATAAAACGATTGTACTGCCTGTAAGCAAGCCTCCGACAAGGAAGTTCCACATCATCCATCCGGTTGTAGTGAACCAGAAGAAATGATCCTTTTCGTTGAGGTCAAGATGAAAGGTAAGTGCTTTTAAATGTTCAAGTAAAATACCGCCTTGACTTTGTACGATTGGTTTTGGCTTACCAGTTGTACCCGAAGAAAACAATACCCACAATGGATCATTAAAGGCGACATATTCATAGATAAGGGTTTGTTTGGTTTCGGTGTTGATCGCATCTTCCCAAGTGATCATATCTTTTAACACAGGTTCATCAGCAGATTCATTCAGAAAAGGGATCATGATCGTTGCTTTTAGAGTAGGTAAATGATCCTGAATTTGCTTAACAGTTGGTATTCGATCGAAGCGTTTTCCATTATAACTGTATCCGTCTACCGCAATCATCACTTTCGGTTCGATTTGGGAAAAGCGGTCAATCACGCTTTGTGTACCAAAGTCGGGCGAAGCACTTGACCAGACTGCACCAAGGCTTGCGGTGGCGAGGTAAGCAACAACGGTCTCATAAATATTGGCTACATAGGCGACAACGCGATCCCCTTTTTCCACGCCAATGCGTTTTAATGTCTGTTGTAAAGCGGCTGTCTGTTGATAAAGTTCTTCCCATGTCATATCACTTGTTGCTCTCGTTTCGGATTTATGAATGATCGCCAGTTGTTCAGGATCTCTATTTTTAAAAATATGTTCTGTGTAATTAATGGTCGCCTCAGGAAACCATTTTGCTCCGGGCATTTCTTCAGTTGTTAAAATGGTTTGATAAGGTTGATCGGCTTGGATATCAAAATACTCCCAAAGTGATTCCCAAAATATTTCAACTTCATCAGTCGACCATTTCCACAGTGTGTGGTAATCATCGAAGACTATATTTTTATGTTGTTTTAACCACTTCATATAGTGCGTGATGTTTGCTTGTTGTTTACGCTGCTCGTCTGGTTCCCATAGTAGGCTTCCTTCTTTAATCTGACTCATTATTATCCTCCCTCAAAACAGTATCAATCATGTTGTTTATTATACGGAATCGCTTACATCGTGTAAAGGAGTCTTGCGAAATTCATTCCACAATATGATTGATTATTCAAATAATAAGGTGGTTTATGGTAGTATAAAGAGAAGTAAAGGAGAGTGATTAATTGGTGGAAAAAGATAACCTCGGTATTTGGTTTAAAAAATTTGCTGAAAATGAATGTGCGGGATCGAGCCCATTGTACGAGTTTTTATCCTCTAAAATTGCCGAAAATGATGATATGCTTGCGATTAGTTCATATGCTCTAGCAGGGCAACCAATTCCTAATTTATTTTTAGCTGCGGTTCATCAACTCTTATTAAAGGGAAAGGGGCATGCATTAGCTTCATTTTATCCGAGCCTTGCTGAGCATCCTCAGGATAAGTCGCAATCCTTTCAGCATTTCAAGGAATTCTGTCTCACTCATCGCGAGGAAATCATTAAGATTCTTCAAACAAGACTTGTCCAAACAAATGAGGTTGGGCGTTGTGGGTATTTGTATCCCTGTTTTTCTTATATATATGAGCAAACAGGAAAACCTTTAGCCATCATTGAAATCGGAACGAGTGGTGGGTTGCAACTATTATGGGATCAGTATCGTTATTCTTATGAGGGAAGTCAAACATATGGGAATCAGGCATCATCCATTCAGATTACATCAATATGTAAAGGGAAAAACAAGCCAATGATCCGATTAACAAGTCCACCTGTCACACATCGCATCGGGATTGATTTACACGTGAATGATCTGATGAATCCCGAAGATTATTCATGGCTCCAATCATTAATCTGGCCAGAGCATCATGATAGACGGGCGATCTTTAAACAAGCATCTCAAATTGTAAGTGAACATCAACTTGATTTGATCGAAGGAAATGGGGTTGAGCTGTTAGTAGACAGCGTGAGTAAAATCCCGGAGTCATCCACAATTTGTGTTTTTCACACGCATGTAGCCAATCAAATTCCAAAACAAGAGAAACATGAGTTGGAAGCCACGATAAAGCAGCTTGGACAGTCGCGGGATATCTATCATCTCTATAATAATATGTGGGATGCCGATCTTCATCTCGATTCCTTTATAAACGGTGTAGAGAAAAAAAGGCGGGTGGGGATGACTGATGGTCATGGTAAATGGTTTACGTGGGCATTATAATGTTTGGGAATGAATAAGCCAGCCACCCTTTGAAAAGGGGGCTGGCTTGTTGATTACTCTGCTAGCTTATCAGCAAATGCTTTCGCATATGGTGGTAAGTCTGGTGGACGTCGGCTCGAGATGAGATGTCCATCAACCACGACAGGTTCATCGATCCATGTTGCACCTGCGTTCGTCATATCGTCTTTAATACCAGGTGTACTTGTGACTTTTCTTCCTTTTAGAATATCAGCAGAGATCAGGACCCAGCCAGCATGACAAATTTGTCCAATTGGCTTTTCGGCTTTATCCATGACCGTGATAAATTCTAAAACTTCGGAATATCGTCTTAATTGATCTGGTGCCCATCCACCTGGAACAAGGATGGCATCATAATCTTCTGCATTAATATCAGTAAATGCATAATCCGATTCCGCTGGAACACCATGTTGCCCAATATATTTTTTATTTGCTTCTGGTCCAACAAGATGGACGGTAGCACCCTCTTCGCGTAAGCGTAAGACGGGATACATGAGCTCGAGATCTTCAAAATCATGGTCAAGAATGGCAATTACTTTTTTATCTTTTAATCGCATCGTTATCTCACCACTTTCTATTGATAACCTTTAGTGTAACAGAAATTTCGCAGGATTTAAATGCTCCCGCGCTTTACCGCTTATTTTAACATGAAGATGATGAGGCGGAAGCGAGAAAAAGATTGCGTAGTATCAAAGTAGACTACATTCCGTGAGAAGC
>DATGSG010000150.1:0-6370 GCA_035302925.1 Virgibacillus sp.
AACATGTAGTTCTAAATAGGGGTTATGAAATTCATTAACATACAATATAAAGGAGAATAACTGATGTCCAAACCGAAAAGAATTATTATTGTAGGTGGTGTTGGCGGTGGTGCCACCGTAGCAGCACAAATTCGTAGGCAAGATCATCATTCGGAAATCCTATTATTTGATCGTGGTAGCCATATCGCATTTTCAAATTGTGGCTTACCTTATTACCTCGGAAATATTACCGATCGAAATGAGCTACTCACCAATACTGACGATTTTTCAAAAAAATATCACGTGTCCGTTCAAATAAATACAGAAGTGACCTTCATTGATCGGACTAAAAAACAGATCCACTATGAAAAAAGTAGGGAAACATATATACAATCATATGATAAACTCATCCTTTCACCAGGTGCTACCGCAGTCATACCGGAGCTGAAAGGCCTGAATATGGATAACACATTCACGTTACATACAATCCCTGATATGGATGCTATTCATACATTCATTGAAAAAGAACAACCACAACGAGTGGCCATTGTTGGTGCTGGTTTTATTGGTTTAGAGATGGTCGAGAACTTTAGAGCGATTGGTTTAGATTGTACACTCATTAATCGTTCTGATCACATCCTTAAAATCGTTGATCACGACTTCCATACCATCCTTACCACTCACCTCTATGAAAAAGGGGTTGATCTAGAACTCAATGATGGTCTCGCCGCATTCTCCAACGATGGGAAAACCATCCACCTACAGAGTGGTAAAACCATTCAAACCGACTTCACCTTACTTGCTGTTGGCATCAAACCACTTACTGTATTGGCCGAAACAGCCGGGATCCAATTAGGTGAGACCGGTGCACTTGCCGTTAATGCGTACATGCAAACAAATGACCCTGATATTTACGCCTTAGGGGATGTTGTCGAAACCGCCGACTTCCTAACAGAAACACCAAGACATATTGCACTTGCATGGCCAGCACATCGACAAGCTTTCATCATTGCAAGCCATTTACAAGGGGATAAACTACCTTATGACGGAACAATGGGTTCTGCGATTCTAAAGTTATTTGATCTGACGATTGGCGCTACAGGCCACACAAGCAAGGATCTGAATACATTAGAAATCCCTTATCAAGAGGTCTTTTTATCCGGCTACTCACATGCCGGCTATTATCCAGGATCAGTACCCCTGCATATTAAAATTTTATTTTCTAAAACGACAGGTCAACTATATGGTGCACAAGTTGTTGGCTTTAAAGGGGCTGATAAACGGTTAGCCGTGTTAACGACAGCCATCAAAGGCCAACTCACCGTACATGATTTAGCTGCTCTTGAACTCGCCTATGCCCCTCCTTACTCACAACCTAAGGATCCGATCAATATTATTGGTTATAAAGCAGTAGCCAAACTTACTAATTGATCACTTCACAATCGGCTTAGGCGGTGGAGTATCTTCTTCTGTTTTATAATTAATTGCAACAAAGCCAATGGCTACTAATAATAAAGCACCAACAATAAATACAGTTAGTTTTTCACCTGGAATAAAGAGTGCTGATAAAATCGCACCAGATACAGGGGTGGCAAATTTATAAATGCTAATTTCCCCTGCTTTATTATATTTCAAAATGGAATACCATAAAGCAAAAGCGATAGCTGAAAGGAATGCTGAATAAATAAACAGCCACCAACCAAGCGGGGTAAAGATCATCGCATTCGTTTGCAACTGGGGTAATCCGACCAAAAGCATCACAAGTGATCCAATCGTTAATTGCCAACCTGTTAAAGCAAATGGATGAATATCTAAAGCCATTTCTTTTGCCATAATCGTACCAACCGCCCCCGTTAACGCGGCTAAGATCATATATCCCTCCCCTGTCATTTGAAAATTTAATTGGAAGGATGATCCCCAATTAGCAACGATAATACCGGTAAATCCAGCGAGTAAACCAACGAGCTTCTGCCAATTCATCCGATCATTCACATAAAAATAATGAGCGAGAAGAACCGTGAAGAACGTACCACTTGATACGAGAATTGCCCCCTGCATTCCCGATGTTTTCGCCAGTCCATTATAGAAAAAGTAATATTGCAATGCCGTTTGCACGATCCCAAATAAAATTAAGACGGGAAGTTGCTTTCGTCTAATCCGTAATGCTTTTCGGTTCATTATGAATAAACCGGCTAACAGCATAAGTCCTGCTAATAGAAAGCGCATTCCAGCAAGGACAATTTTAGCAATGGTATCATTTGTTGCCATCCCTAATTCTTCATAACTAACTTTCAAAACAGGAAATGCACTTCCCCATAAAACTGAACATAAGATTGCAATACTAATGACGATCCATTTTGTTGTTAAATACTTTTTCATGCTAGTCATCTCCTGTGGTGTCGTAAGCGTTCATAGTCACTGGTAGTTTCTATTGATTACTCACACTTTATTAAGCTAAGCCTCATTAGAGCTTTTCGAACGACTCGATGAGCAAAGATAATTCTTCCCAGCGGTCCATTTCCTTTTCAAGTGATTGTTCTAGCTGTTCTTGTTCTTCATAAAGTTTTTGCACTTTAGTAATATCACTACCTGCATGCGCAATACGCTCCTTCAGCCGGTCAATCCCGACCTCCAACTCTGTAATCTTCTCTTCAATTCCATTCCACTCTTGTTGTTCCAAATAGGATAGCTTCTTCCTTTTATTTGGTTCTTTCACGGTTTGTTGTGCTGGAACACTTACTGTTCTAGATGCGGAAACGGTCTTCGCTAAGTACTCACTATAATTGCCATAAAACGGATCAATCTTTCCGTCATTTGAAAAGACGAGCAATTGATCGACAACACGGTCTAGGAAATAACGATCATGAGATATCGTAATGACGACGCCAGGGAATTCATGCAAATATTCCTCTAGAACACTTAATGTTTGTGTATCTAAATCATTTGTCGGTTCGTCTAAAAATAAAACATTTGGCTCTGTCATCAATACTTTTAATAAATAAAGACGGCGCCGCTCGCCACCCGATAGTTTCCGAATATAGGAGTATTGTTCTCCACGACTGAAGAGAAAGTGTTCTAACATTTGTTCCGCGGTAATCACATCACCGTCTTTTGTATAGATTTCTTGCGCCACTTCTTTAATATAATCAATAATTCGCATCGATCCGTCAAGTTCTTCTTCACCTTGTGTATAGTAACCAATTTTAACGGTCTCACCAACCGTTATATCTCCATGATCAGCTTGCACCCGACCAGCCATAATATTTAATAATGTTGTTTTTCCTGCCCCATTCGGACCGATGATTCCAATTCGATCATCTGGTTTCAGCAGACGACTAAAATCATCAATAACTTTTACGTCATGAAATGATTTATCGATATGCGTTAATTCAATAACTTGTTTCCCAAGTCGTGTTGAGCCAACTTTAAAATCAACTTGATGTTGCTCGGTGGAAAACTGCTTTCCTTTTAAGTCATCCACTCTTTCTATTCTTGCCTTCTGTTTTGTTGAACGTGCTCGTGCCCCACGTTGTAGCCAAGCAAGCTCTCTGCGTAACGTGTTCGCATGCTTTTGTTGACTGCTTACCTCCAATGCTTCACGTTCTGCTTTCCTTTCCAAAAACACTTCATAATTTCCTTCGTATATGTAAAAATTCCCCTTATCAAGTTCAAAAATATAATTGGTCACGCGATTTAGAAAGTAACGGTCATGTGTCACAAGTAAAAGTGCGCCTTGATAGGTTCGCAGATGGGCCTCCAGCCACTCAACGGTATCATTGTCTAAATGGTTTGTTGGTTCATCCAAAATAAGTAAATCAGCAGGTTGAATCAATGATTTCGCAAGCGCGACTCGCTTCTTTTGGCCCCCAGAAAGCGTCATAATCTGTTTATCGAAGTCTTGAATGCCTAATTTAGTGAGGATTGTTTTCGCAGCAGTATTCGCTTCCCATGCCTCATCCTCATCCATCTGTTGTTGCATTTTCATGAGATGAGCTTGGGCTTCTTCATTACTCGGATCATGATGAAGATTTTGCAGTGCTTGTTCATAACCCCGGATCGAGATCATCATGGTCGCATCGCCATAGTAGATGTGCTCCATGACGGTCAGATTTTCGTCGATTTCTGGTTCTTGTGCTAAATATTCAATTCGATAATCTTTAGGATGTTTAATCTCTCCACTTTCTGCTCGTTCAATCCCTGCTATCGTCTTTAAGAATGTTGATTTACCTGTCCCATTTACGCCGATTAAACCAATTCGATCCTGACGCGAGATGGTGCAATTGATGGATTGAAACAGAATCTTATCTCCGTATGATTTATTTAAATTTTCAATGGTTAACATCATTTAATCTCCCCACGACTCCCTATTAATTGATTACTTCTTTCGTTCTTGAAACCATCTCTTTCCGAGCAATACAATTAAAAATAATAACCATGATGTGACAAGATAAAAGACATAGAGCCCTACATCCCCTAGATCAGTGAAGAAAAAAAACATCCCTGACCAAATCACGAACACAGCGAGTATTTGATATAAAATAAATTTAATTTGAATCTCCTCCAGGTAAACACAGTCTATCCCTTAGTTTACTACAAAAAAGCCGATAATGCATAGGAATCATCCTGCATGATCGGCTTTGATCATTGTTAGATTATTTTCATTAGATTGGCCATTTCAATTGCTGCTATGGCTGCGTCACTTCCTTTATTACCAGCCTTTGTTCCAGCCCGTTCAATTGCTTGTTCAATCGTTTCAGTCGTTAACACGCCAAAGATAACTGGCTTTCGATTCTTTGTACTTGCCTGGGAAACCCCTTTTGCAACTTCATTACAAACATAATCATAATGTGTTGTTGCTCCCCTTATGACAGTTCCCAAAGTAATGACTGCATCATATTCATCTTTTCGTGCTAATGTTTCCGCTACTAAAGGAATTTCATATGCTCCAGGAACCCAAGCGACATCAATTGCATCCGGATCCACTCCATGTCTTTCCAAAGCACCCAGTGCACCGGATAATAATTGACTCGTAATAAACTGATTAAATCTCGCAACAACAATCCCTATTCTTAAATCGGTACCAACCAGTTTTCCTTCCCATACTTTGCCCACATTGATCTCCCCTTTTCTCATTTACATTTTCAGTAAATGAATTGCATAATACCGATTCAGTGCCACATCGATACAACATATCGTTTCGTTAAACCGTTCTTAACGACATACCGTATCGATGTTGCTGTTTTGGCAATGATGCAATTCATCCTAGTAAATGACCCATTTTTTCATATTTTGTTTGCAAATAAACTTGATTATCCTTTTTTTCCTTTGTTTCAATCGGTATCCGTTCATTAATGTTGATTCCATGCGATTGTAGACTGATCATCTTTTGTGGATTATTCGTTAATAAGTTAATGTTTTTCACTTGTAAATCAGCTAATATGTGGGCACTTAGATCATATTCCCGTAAATCAGATTCGAATCCCAGTTTTTCATTTGCTTCCACAGTATCCAGACCGGTATCTTGCAGTTCATATGCTTTTAACTTATTAAGGAGGCCAATGCCACGACCTTCTTGTTCCATATAAATGAGCACACCATGATCAGAAGCCGCTATTTTTTGTAAAGCGATCTCTAATTGGGGCCCACAATCACAACGATATGAAGAAAATACATCGCCTGTTAAACATTCGGAATGGACCCGGACAAGTACAGGCTCTGTGGATTGTAAATCCCCTTTCACAAGCGCAATATGTTCCTTCTGATCAAGTTGATTTGTGTAACCAAACAGTTTGAAGATGCCATAATCAGTTGGTAACGTTGTTTCAACAACACGATCAATTAAGAGCTCATGCTGTTTTCGATAAGCGATAAGTGCTTCGATGGTTATGATTTTTAGTGAATGCTTCCGGGCAATTACTTGCAAGTCCGGCACCCGTGCCATCGTCCCATCATCATTCAGAATCTCACAAATAACACCTGATGCTGGCGCTTCACACAGTACCGCTAAATCAACGGAAGCTTCGGTATGTCCGGGACGTTCTAAAACGCCACCTGATTTTGCAACAATCGGAAAGACATGACCAGGTTGTTTAAAGTCAGCAGCCCGGGCACCGGAATCAATAAGTGATCTAATTGTTTTGGACCGTTCGAAGGCGCTAATCCCTGTTGTCGTATCTTGATGATCAATACTGACTGTAAATGCTGTATCAAATGGGTCTGTACTGTTGTCTGTCATCTTTGCCAGCTCTAGATCTGCTGCTCGTTCTTCTGTGATCGTTGTACAAACAAGACCGCGCCCTTCTCTGACCATAAAATTGATCATTTCCGGGGTGGCTTTTGTTGATAAGGCAACAAAGTCCCCTTCGTTTTCCCTCTCTTCATCATCGACTAC
>DATGSG010000151.1:0-29062 GCA_035302925.1 Virgibacillus sp.
TGGCTGAGATACAGGGTTTTTCTTTGAAACCCGTGTCTGTCTCCCCCAAAGGATATAACCATCTTCATAGCGCAAACCAGTCGTATTTAATTTGTTTTCGATTGAGAAATCATCCGACCAGCGTTTAAAGTTTACTTTATTCGCTTGGTGATAATGGACTTTTTCAACTGCATTAAAAGCTCTGGTTGCAAGTTTTTGTGCTTCAAGCGAGCCAATGTTCTTGGCGAATTTTGCTTGGATTGGTGCGACAAAAGCATGAAGTTGATATTCTGAATAACCGTAGCTTTGTTCAATCGCATGTATTTCATCGATTAGCCGTTTAAATTCACGCATGATTTCTTTTTCTTCCACTGTCCGCTTATTCGCCTTCTTAGCTTTAGCAGTGTGGTATTTGACTGAAATTGCTTGTTTTGTTTTTACAGTCATTCGATAGGTCTTGTCCGCAAGAACAGCTCTCAATCGTTTTAGAGCTTCCCCAAGGCAAGAATTGTAGATATTCTTCCCAATACGTGTCTTCTTTCCTAAAACTTTACGGTCATAGGCAGTTGTTTTCATTTCCAGTTCAAGCACATAGCTTGGAGTCGTGTCTTTTCTTGCCATGAGGTTCGCTCCTTTCTAATGTTTTCTCTGTATCTCAACGTATCGCTTCATCGTTTGACTTGATATATTTCCTACGGTGGATACGGAATAACTACGAGTCCACAAGTTAAGCATACGGTTCAAGTGAGGAAACTCCCCAAGTAGTATTTTTGATGTCCTACTTTTCACTTTCGCGATTACACCCTTAGTGCTATTCGAAGCGCAACGCAAGTCCACTTGATCATTAAGAAATATCTTTCAACTGTATTCGAGAACAAAATACAAAGTGATCATTGAGAAGGCTAACGGTTGTCTTAGTTCTACTATAATTTTCCATATCCACATTATACCATACCGATCATATGTTCGCAACGCCTGCATGCACAATTAGAAAACAAAAAAGAACGAGAAACTGATAGATGTGGGCTTACGACACCCCCAAGGGGATGACCCACGCCAAACTCACTATCATCCCACCCCTGAAGGAGTGGGCTTTCTCGTTCGTAAGTTCTGTAATACATGAAATTAAAAAATGCAAAACTTTATGGCCAAGAAGGGGTATGGGATATTACGATTCAAGGAGATCTCATCCAAACCATTACACCAGCAAATCCGAACGAAAAGGCTGTTGAAAATGAGATTGATCTAAACGGTAACATTGTATTGCCCCCCTATGTTGAACCTCATATTCATCTTGATTATGCACTCACAGCAGGAACACCAAGATGGAATCAATCAGGCAGTGTATTTGAGGGGATTGAAATTTGGTCAGAAAGAAAACAAGTCATGAATGAAACGAAAGAAGATATTAAAAAGCGTGCTTTACGTGCTGTCCACATGCAGATGAAGCATGGGATTCAATATGTTCGAACCCATGCGGATGTCAGTGATCCAACACTAAAAGGCTTGGAAGCTTTACTCGAAGTGAAAGAAGAAGTCAAACCTTGGATGGACATCCAGATTGTCGCACTGCCCCAAGAAGGGCTGTATACAAAACCTGAAGGAGAAGAACTTTTGGAAAAAGCACTCCAAATGGGCGCTGATGCAGTCGGTGGCATCCCACATTATGAAGCAACCCGGGAGGATGGGGTAAGATCAGTAAAAAAAGCGATTGAACTTGCGCTCACATACGATAAAATGGTGGATATCCACTGTGATGAAATCGATGATGCTCAATCAAGGTACCTGGAAGTACTTGCAGCAGAAGCTTTCAAGTCAGGATTGGGTAACCGAGTCACTGCAAGCCATACGACAGCAATGGCAACCTATGAGGATGCTTATACATACAAGCTTTTTCAGACGCTGAAGAAGGCGGATATTAATTTCGTAGCTTTACCTAAAGCAAATCTGCATTTACAAGGAAGATTTGATGGCTATCCGAAACGCCGTGGCATTACACGTGTGAAAGAGTTGCTTGAAGAAGGATTGAATGTCAGTTTTGGACTGGATTCGATAGTCGATCCCTGGTATCCTCTTGGCGACGGAAATCTGATGTCTGTGCTTGACACCGGATTACATGCCTGCCACATGACAAGCTACGATGAGATTGTGACGGCACTCAAATTGATTACAACGAACGGAGCCAAAACGCTCGGCATTGAAAATGAATATGGTGTAAAAGAAGGAAACAAAGCAAATATGATTGTCATTGACTCAGATTCCGAGTACGAAGCTGTCCGCTGTCAATCACCTGTCATCTATTCGATCAGAAACGGTGAAATCCTTGTCAAGACAAAACCTGCAGAGACGACCATGAATATTCCTAATTTGTTTTAAATCATGAGAACGATAGGCAAGACACACATTCAAATGATGTGTGTCTTTTTATTAATAGAACTCTTTTGCTGACGCTTGATCGTTGTGTTATGTTGCCTATAGAGATTGTGAATAAAGGGGATATGATGCCTATGTTTTCTATTATCGCATTTTCTTCTTTGGTAATAGCGATGATATCAACCTATTTCGCTAGTAAAGGTTCGTCTCGGCTTTACTGGGTTTCCGCCCTTGCTATATATATATTTAGCTTTTTAGCAGGGTTTTCAATCGGGCAAATAACAGTAGGCTTCACTTTTATACCGTTAGCTTTGGCTATTGGATATTCTTTTCGCTGGATTAAAAACAAGACAGATAGCATGTACTTTATTTGTTTAGGTGTTTTAATTGGATTTCTCATGGTGTCTTTTGTAGGAAACTTTCTTTTCTATCCGCTATTTTCACTACTCCATTAAACCCGGTTTTTAAGATGCAGATATAAAAGTGATGAAGAATACGTTAACCGTAATCTAATATATGAAATGAGGGTAATAAAATGGAGTGGAATGACGATTACAGTGCGGAACAACAAAAAACAAAACTTCTAACCGGAATGGGCTGTCTGTTTGTGTTCCTCATCATCGGACTTCTAGTTATTATCCTTCTTGCTTGGTATCCAACCAAAATTGTCTATCAGATCCTTTTCCCTGAGGAAACGCAGCTAATCGTCAGTCATGCTAATGAATTTCATAATACCGATTTAGTGCCACATCGATACAACATATACTTTCGTTAAACCGTTCTTAACTACATACTGTATCGATGTTGCTGGTTTTGGCAATTATGAAATTCAGTCATGCTCCTAATCATAAAAACAAAATTGAAATCGTTGAGATGGATGATTTTCCTAAACCACCCCCTAAGATTAGGATTAAATACAAGGATACATATATAGAACCGAGCATGGGCACGAACATAAGAAGGGGATTTCGTTCAGAAAATATATCGGTGACATGGAAAAATAACGTTGAAGCTACTGTAGTGATCCATGTAGAAGGCCACGAACCTATCATTACTGAAATAGAATTTGAATAGTTGTAGCAGCATTGCCACTTCATGATCATTTGAAAAAGGCTGATTCTAGTCTGTAGTCTAGAATCAGCCTTATATTATCTTTATGCATGTGAAGATTCTTTGTGAATTTCATCTTTCTTCATGTAGTTTTTAATATATGGTATGACCCATCTGTCTAAGCCATACTTACCTGCATTGGCTCCTGCTACAAGAACGAAAATCGTGAGGATAACCATTTGTGCATTCGTGCTAACTGTGCCACTGAATAGGAAGGCAAAGTTCATTGTCATCCCCATGAGTGCAGCAAAACTTGTGAAGAGACCAAGGATAAGTGCTATACCTACTAAGACTTCTCCCCAGGCAACTACAAAACTAAATAAATCTGCATTCGGTAAGGCGACTGCCTCCAAAAATGCTGCCCACCAGCCTTGAACTGCTGGGTTTTCTCCACCTGCACTGGCAATTGCTCCTTGAATAAAGCCACTTGCATCAAACCCACCCATTGCCTTACCCCAACCAGCTACCAACCATGTATACCCAAGATAAACACGAATAAAAGCTATTACACCAGCAACTACTTTATTATTTCGAATAAATTCTACAAACATCATACCCATCTCCCTTCATCTAATTTCATGATGATTGCTCACAATTTCACATGAGTGGCACTATTACTTCAATGTATTTAGTTCTTGCGTAAATCATTAACACTTGGTGAGTCCTTTTATTGTTCACCACTCACAATAACTTGACTGTTGTTTTCTTATTACAGATAAAGTATATCATATAAAAGCGGTGAATGAAGGTTATTGTGAAACAATTCACAATCATGTAACAATGTTGTGCCGAAACGTTGAACAGGGGGAATATTTATCCTTAAAAGTAGAGCATAACCCCCAATTGACACCCCACCTCTCGTATACTTTCGCAAGCCAATGAAGTACGTCTCTTCTGATCGTTCTATTCTAGTTGAGAACGAAATCTGAAGAGCCGCAAATGAACTTCCCCTATTTATCGTGATTACCTTTGATTGCTTATCGAATTCGACTATGCTATATATATGTAGTTAGAAAAAAAGCGCGCTTTTACATAGATGGATGAATTTCATAATTGCCAAAACTAGCAACGTCGATACAGTATGTAGTTAAGAATGGTTCAACGCAACTATATGTTGTATCGATGTTGCACTAATCCGGTATTATGAAATTCATTAAGATGGATGATGATTTAATCAACTTCAATAAAGGTACATCTGTTTTAGTTAATAAAATATAATCTAAGGGGCAAATCATGGATTTCCAAATACAGTTTCTTTCTTTTTATGTCATCAATATCGAGGATCATAATGAACAATCGGCAAAGAAATATAAACATTTTCAAACACTAGATGAAGCAGAATATGAGCAGAGTGCATTAAAGGATTTTTTAGACGGAGAATTGGCGAAGATTACGAAACGGAAGGTAGATAGACATCCGAAATCAGATGTTACACCAACAAGAATTGGCCGTTTCATCGTAGAACCTGGGCATGAACTCGATTCTAATCCAAACTACAACATCTTCAATCATGCCATATTAGCAACAAATAAAGAAGAGTTTAGTGAGGTTAGTGAATCTTTTGTTGCCGCTTATCTGGATACAAGTGCCATTAGGGGCGGTGCTTTTCTTGTCGCCACGGCAAGGCCACGGAAATATTTTGATGATTCTTTTGTATTTATTATGAAATGTGATTTTGAACCAAAAGTGGCGACAATTTCTGATGAGTCAACACTCATTCGACATGTCGAAATGGCCATTACTACGAAAAATATGAAATCCATCCAATATCCACATATGCTTGAAGAAGGTATGATCGAAAAAAATGAAGTTAAAATTCATCAAGCATCACATGCCCGTTATTTCCAGGATTTCCTCAAGTATGTGGAATACGGTGAATCCATGCCAGAAATCATGAAAACACAAGTGAAAACAATGGTTGAGGAGCATTTCCAGGAAGTATATGAGGATAATGATGTAGAGTTAGAACGGTTTGAACAAGAGATGGAAGTTTGGGAGGCGAGTCCCAAACGAGAAATTCAGGAACGCTTAACACCTACTGAAGTTGTCGAGGCATCTGCACAGATTATTGAGCACACACCAGAGATTGAACTCAAAATGAAATTAGATCATGTTGCGATTGAAGGATTGCTCGCTGACTTTGGAGAGAGCATTCATTTAGCAAAAGTAAATGACCGTTATGTATTAATGATTGAAGCAGATACCGTGACCTTTGAAAAAGGCGTATCTCCAATTGAATTCTTAAAACCGGGTGACCTCCAAGAACTTATTGATAAAATTCAAAATCGCTAACTTGCGGATAATATCCCTTTAAAACACGGCGTACCATAAGGCATAAGAGCCTAGGGTATGCCGTGTCTTATTTTTGGAGGTAAAGAACGGAGCTTTTCCATGGGAGTTTTTTAAAAGGAAAAAGATGATATGATATAAACATTAATGAATTTCATTATTTTATAAATGAAAAGGTGATTTTATGGTGATTTTGTCTATACGAAACTTAGAAATACATCATGGGGATACTGTTTTATTTCCTGCTTTTGATTTAACAATCGATGAAAATGAAATTATTGCTATCTATTCTAGTTTAAACGTTCGGAATATCCTATTAAAGATGTTGATTGGAAAGTCATCAACTTTAGGTGGAGAAATACTAGTCAAAGGATGGGCTTTTTCAAAAGATAAAAAAATGTACTTCAGTCAAATGAGTTTTTTGTTTTTTGATGAAGGTCTATATGAACGATTGACGATAATGGATCACTTTAAGTTTTATAAAGATATAAACGAGTCGAATCAATCGATTGATCAAATACTTAAACTGACACATCTCGAAACAAAGAAAAAGATAAAGATAAGGAATCTTTCAAGTTCAGAGAAAAGGCGGGTTTTATTTGCAAGAATGTTATTTCAAAATCCCGCATTATATATTTTTGAAGAACCTGAACTGAATGTTGATGTCGAAACGAAGCGTGTTTTTTTAAACATTATAGAAATATTACAACAAGATGGAAAAGGTGTTTTAGTGCTTACTGGAAATATGGAAAGTGCAATTACAGTAGCAGACCAAGTGTACCGTTTGGACGAGAATGGATTACAAGCTATTGAAATGGAAACAGAGAAAAAGGTCGTGACCGGAGAAGTTGAAACGGAAGTGATTCAGTTTAATAAAATTCCTACCAAAGTAAATGAGAAAATTATTTTATTTGATCCACCTGAAATCGATTATATTGAAAGCTATGATGGGCAATCAAATGTCTATGTAAAGGGTGAAGCATTTCCAACTAATTTTACATTGAATCATTTAGAAGAACGATTACAGCCTTATGGTTTTTTCAGATGCCATCGTTCCTATATTGTAAATTTACAAAAAGTACGTGAAGTAATTACTTGGACACGAAATAGCTATAGTTTAGTGTTAGATGATGAACTAAAGTCATCTATTCCACTTTCAAAGGCAAAAATGGCCCAGTTAAAGGATATGTTGGGCCTAAAATAAGCTCCATTCAACCCCAAATACGCTCTTTTCGTGGAAGATATGATGTTTCTACCAGTTCTTTCACTTATGCTAATAATGTAGCAAAAAAAATAAACAGGGGGAAAAACGTGGGGAATATTATTGAAGTGAAATCATTAGCAAAATTTTTTGGGAATCAAACAGCATTAGCAGATGTAAATTTTCATGTGAAAAAAGGTGAAACATTTGGATTACTTGGTCCAAGTGGGTCAGGTAAAACAACAACAATTAAAATTTTAACCGGACAGGTCGCACCAACATCTGGCGAAGCTTATGTTTTTAATTTGCCGACCTCAGCCTTAAATAGGGGGAAATACCGGAAAAGGTTTGGTGTGCTTACTGATAATAGCGGGTTATACAATCGGTTATCGGTTGAGGATAATTTGAAGCTTTATTGTCAACTGTATGATTTACCATTGAAGAGAATACAAGAAGTATTAGAGATGGTAAATTTGGCGGACGAGCGGAACAAGTTGGTTGCAAAGTTATCTAAGGGAATGATCCAACGGGTAACATTAGCGCGCACTTTTTTGCATGAACCTGAGTTGCTATTTTTAGATGAACCAACATCAGCACTTGATCCAGCAAATTCAAAGCATATTTATAATGGCCTGGAATCATTAAAAGAAAAAGGAACAACCATATTTTTAACAACACATGATATGGGTGAGGCCGAGTTACTATGTGACAGGGTTGCTTTCTTACATAAAGGAGAAATTCAGTTACTTGATCAGCCAAAAGCACTGCGCCAACAGTTTTCCGATTCATCGGTGAGTGTCGAGTTAAAGGATGGGCGTGAAGTCATGCTCAAAGGTGGACCTGAGAGTGCCAAGGAAGTATATAATTATATGGTTGCAAATGAAGTTGTATCAATCCATTCAAATGAACCAACATTAGGCGATATCTTTGTAGAAGTAACAGGGAGGGAATTGGTATGACATTTTCATTAAAGCGTATGAACGCTATCTTTCAAAAGGATTTAAAAGATTTATCAAAAAACATGTATGTTGGCACATCATTACTCATGCCTATTATACTTGCAATCTTTTATGGGAAAATGGGCGAGATACCAATTGAGATGCATTATTTAATCATTAATTTGGCTTTAGTTGCTGTTGCATTTTTTGTTCAGTGTGCGATTATAGCTGAAGAAAAGGAAAAAAACACATTACGTGGTTTAATGCTTTCGCCAGCAACACTACCCGAGATTCTTGGTGGTAAAAGTTTGGTAAGTTTTATTTTAACATGTCTTACGATCGTTTTATGTGCGAAATTAACTGGTTATGAACCAGCGAGTTTTCCATTAATTATAATCGCCATCATCCTTTCATCCCTTTTTTATCTTGCTTTAGGCACATTGCTAGGGCTACTATCCAGATCGGTGATAGAAGCATCGGTTATTATGTTGCCTGTTATGTTTGTTTTCGGTTTTGGTTCATTTGTGGGGGTACTTATTGAAAAGTATCCAGTCTTAACTTTTACAACTTATTTACCAAATATTCAATTGATCGAACTTGCTAATAAGGTTCAAGCAGGTGCTGGAATGGGAGATATATGGACACATTTGGGTATTATCATCGCTTGGTTTGTTGTAACTGCCACTTTAACAGTGATTGTTTTTAAAAAGAAGGAGATGGATGAGTAAAGGGGAAAACATATATGAAAAAGGCTTTAAATATCATTTTATCGATTGTACTTTTCATTGTTATACTTAATGAAATTCATTCAATTCGTGGTATAAATAAAAAACTGGTTGCAGGCATTTATTTTAGTCGAGAAGATATAGCGAATTATTATAAACAACGTACCCATATTATGATTGGGCACGTTGTTTTTTTGACAAATAGACTTCTTTTATGCCATATGCACCTAAACCTTCTCCACTCAAGTATATAGACAGGTCGTTTTTTAATTTACAACACGATCGAGGCGATCCAACCAAAAATAAACAGGGGAATATTAAAGTGTAAAAATGTCGGCACACAAGTATCCCAAATGTGATTGTGTTTGCCGTCCGCATTCAGTCCAGATGTTGGCCCTAATGTTGAATCTGAGGCGGGTGAACCTGCATCGCCAAGCGCACCTGCTGTTCCGATTAAAGAAGCGGTAGCTAAAGGTGAAAATCCAGCTACAACACAAATCGGTACATAGAGTGCTGCGATAATCGGAATCGTTCCAAAGGATGAACCGATACCGATCGTAACGACTAATCCGACAAGTAATAAGACAATGGCAATCAATGCTTGGTTACTATTTTCGAGGAAACCAGATGAGACTTCAATTAATGCATCAACAGAACCTGTTTCCGTTAGTACCGTACCATACCCTGATGCGACGAGCATGACAAAAGCGATCATCCCCATCATACTGATTCCATCCGTAATAACTTTATCTCCCTTTTTAAATGGTACAACGACAAATAGGAACATGGCGACAAGCCCTGTCAGGGCCCCAGCAATTAAGTTATTTGTCACAATCTGAACGACTAAAGCAGCTAAAATGGCGACAATCGTTAACCCATGCTTCCGGTTAAATCGAACCGTCTTATCTGTAGGTGGTGTGATCGCCCCTACTGCCCCACCTGCACCAGGTATAGCATCCCGATCTTTTCGATAGGTGATAAAAATCGCAATGAATAAACCAACAACCATGCCAAGTCCAGGAATCAACATGGATAAGGCTGTTTGATTTACTGTCAAATTCACGCCATTCTCTCCCATGTTTTCAACGATAACCTTATGAAAGATCAGTCCAAAACCAGCGGGAATCATCATATATGGCGCTTTTAACCCAAATGTTAATGCAGTTGCAACTGCTCGACGGTCTAAGCGCATTGAATCGAATAATTTTAATAATGGCGGTATTAAAATAGGTATAAAAGCAATATGGACAGGAATAACGTTTTGTGACAAGGAAGCTACCCCTGCAATGGCTAACAGCATCATTGTTTTCTTGCCTGTGAGCACACGGATTAGATAGTTTACGAGAATCGTCGTAATCCCAGTGTAACTAATCGCAATCGCAAAGGCTCCTAATAAAATATAACTTAACGCTGTATCTGCGCCTCCTCCCATTCCACTTACTAAGAGGTCGATTGAATCAACTAAAGATAACCCTGCCATCAAACCTGCGGTAATGGCAGCTGCAATAATAGCAATAATAACATTCACACGTAATAGACTTAATCCCGTCATAACTAAAACAGAAACAATGACAATCCATTCCACGCTACTCACTCCCCCGATTATAAATTATGTATCATTCTCACACTTTAACATGATAGAGTGCTAAAGTAAAACATTCAATAAAAAGCCAACAAATAAATCACTATTTGTTGGCTTTTTTTAAATGAATTTCATAATCCCTATTTATAGCTTTATCACATCGACCTAGCTCGTTTAATTATGAAATTCATTGAATGGCTATTTTAATTCAAATGAAAATGAAAGATGATCTTGGATCGGGATCCAAGCGCCAACCCCTTGATTCGTAATATTTTTAATGACAATTGACTTTTTTGAACCTTTTAATTGAATATATACTTCTCCAAAAGTGACACTGCCTTTTTCGTTCACTGCAGGTGAAAAGGCGGTTAAAGATCCTTGCTTTTTAATGGGAACATCATAGGAATTGCCTTTCTTCGTATCTTTTCCTATGGTTGCTTGAAAGGAGAGAGGAAGCTTCGTTTTTTCCTTCGATATTTGTAACATCATATTTTTAACATCTTCAACATTCGATATTTGATTCGTCAAGGCTCCTTTTACTTCTCTTTCTGCTTCCTGATTATAACTGATCGTCTCTCCCCTCTCCCCACCAAGATTATTCAATTCATTTTGATTTACCTCTTGATACTCCCAATTCACCGCTGTTTCTTCTGATTCATAATGTAATGCCCACCTTCCAATATAAACCATCCCCCGATATCCAATTGCGATCGGTGAGGGCTTGATGGAGGTTTCGTTTAGAATTTTAATTAAATTAGGATTATCGATCGGGATATCGATATCTTTTTGCAATTCTTTCGTTAATTTACTCGGTTCCACTTTCTCAAGATCTTCTGGCGTGTTTTGAAACGTATTTTCCTTCGAGATGGTTAAGACATGATTTGGCACAGCAAATTGGTCTTTTTCTTGCTTCTTTTCCTTAGCAACAGTAGTTGTATGGGGTGCCAATAAACATACGATAACAAGTAAGCTAAACCATATTCGGTTGTATTTATTCATCTGTCCCACTCCTATTCTTTAGCTCTAGTTTTTTCCGACAGCTCATAAATATACCTTTTATATGAAAGCAAATAAAAAAACCCTCTTTAATGAGGGTTTTTACGTATAATCAAGGTTCGATTTGCAGGGTTTCGTTAATCTTAATACTATCTTCTACGGAACGGACCATCGCACAATTTTTTCTTGCAATCGCTAAACTTTTATCAAGTTTTGCTTGATTTAACTCCGATCCTTTAACGATAAAGGTAAGATCAATTTGTTCAATTCGATTCGCTTCATCCGCATTGCGCTTCACATCAGCGCTAATTTCTAATGATTCTATTTCAATCCGTTGTTTGCTTAAGATTTGCTTAAATACAGAACCACTACAACTCACAATCGAAGACACCATCAACTGAAAAGGTCGAAAACCATATTCCTCATTCCCTGAGATTACTAATTCACCATATTCGAACTCTGTGTGCACCGTATTTTCTTTAAAATAAAACTTCATTTTCATCCCCCCATTTAAAATGATCGTATCTTCTTCCATATAGGAACATCATAGCTCATTATAAATGTTCATTCAAGACAGATCGTTCGCAATGTATGAGGCACTAGACGACCTTCATAATTTTATAAAAAACGACTGTATCTGGATTCCAAGTGGTCTTGCAAAAAGCCTATCAAGATGCATAATGGCCAATAAATAAGCGCTACTAAAATATACATTGTCATCGCATCAAATGATCTTCCCGCGACAATTTGCGTTTTTTGAAAAAGCTCGGGCACCGTGATAACGGCTGCAAGAGAAGTCGCTTTAACAATATCCATAAAGACATTTGTTAGGGGTGGGACAGCAATCCGGGTCGCTTGGGGTAAAATGACTTTTCGCATTGTTGTCCAATAGCTTAAGTTGAGCGCCTTGGCTGATTCCCATTGCCCCTGATCAACACTATTTAAAGACGCTCTATTTACTTCCGCAATATAAGCCGCACTATTGAGACCAAACCCTAATGAAGCAGCTGTTAAGGCCGTAAATTTAATCCCCACAACCGGAAGACCAAAATAGAGTATAAACAGAAAAACTAACATCGGCGTACCACGCATAAATGAAATATAGATCCGTGCAGGCCACCGAAGGATGATTCGATCTGAACTTCGTGCTAACGCCAGGAACAAGCCAAGGATCATTCCCATCGCCATTCCGATCAGAGAAACTGCTAAGGTCATGGGAAGCCCACCTAACACAAACGGTAGATTCTCCCATGCTAACTTGCTATCAAATAACCCGCCAAAATCAAATCCATTCACATCCATGTGCCTGCTCCTTTATTCGCTAAACTTCTATATGTCTAAATCTTCGATCTCAACAATATCGCCTTCAGGTTTCACGGATGCATCTTCTTCATAGAACTTTTCAGCAAGTTCTGCTAATGATCCATCTTCACGCATCTCATCCAGTGCCCCATTGATTTTACCTGTTAATTCATCCGCATCTTTTGGAATGATAATCGCTTGTTCGCTTGGATGAAACTTCAGATCTGGATGTAATTGAATATCAAAATCCGGAAATGCTGCCACACCAAATTTCGTTAAATAATAATCATTAATCACAACATCTGTCATTGAATCGTGGACATCTCTTAAATAAGCCTCATTTGGTGCGTTTCCATATGTAACCACTTCTGCTCCAAACTGTTCGGCAATTTGGCTATAAATTGTTGTTGCCCCTCCACCCGCTTTTTTACCTTCTAAGTCCTCGAGTGTCTCAATACCTGAATTATCCTCTGTACGGACTGCCATCGTCGTATAAGAATATTTATACGGTTCGCTGAAGTTAAACTCTTCTTGACGATTTTCCGTTACTTCAATATCATTTGCCGCAACATCAATTCGACTGCTCTTAATGGCAGGTAACATACTGTCGATCCCCATAATCTCAAATGATATATCTAAATCAAGCCGCTTCGCAACTTCTTTCATTACTTCAACATCATATCCTGTTAATTGGTCTTCACTTTCTTCTTCCCCATCATAAAAAGAAGCCGCAATAAGTGTACCAGATGTTCCTACGACAATTTCCCCCGACTCCTGGATCTCAGACCAACGATCATCTTCACTTGCTTCATCTACTTGATCAGAACCCTCAGCCTCTGTTTTCTGATCATCTTCCGAGCTCCCGCAAGCACTAAACAGAACCATTCCAAAAATTAATAACAGACAAAAATTAAACCTCTTCACTATTTAACAACTCCTTGTTTCTTTTTTTATAACCGCACAATCCCTATAATAACAATATTAAGCAATTTATACAACAGTATATTTAAGGCTGTTATAGTTCATACAACTTATCTGTACTACTAGCAAATACATAATAAAAAGCCTTGACTTCTTAATCCGTCATGGTATAGTTGTAATTAGTATTAGATAATAATCATTATAAACAGGTTGTTCATAAAGGAGGTTATGAGAATCAAGACGGATCGTGAAAAAACAGAGTATCGACAAGCAACAAAGACAATATCGCGCAACTTTATTGTTGAACACCAAGAACTAATCGCAGCACTTTTTAGTGGGGCTCTTATTTTACTAACGTGGTCATTAAATAGCCAACTCCCTGAAGTATGGTGGGTTATCCTCCATCTTATTGCCTTTATAATCGGTGGGTATGCAAAAGCAAAAGAAGGAATAACAGAAACGATTCAACATCAAGAATTAAATGTAGAATTATTAATGATTCTTGCAGCAATCGGTTCCGCATCCATCGGATACTGGACAGAAGGTGCGATTTTGATCTTCATCTTTGCTTTATCAGGTGCTTTAGAAACGTACACATTGAATAAAAGTAATAAGGAAATCTCCTCCTTGATGGCTTTACAACCGGAAGAGGCCTTGCTCCAAACGGAGACGGGAGAGATGATCGTACCTACTGCTCATTTATCGATTGGTGATGTCATATTAGTCCGAGCAAGTGATCGAATACCCGCGGATGGAAAGATTATCAAAGGAATGACAGGCATTGATGAAAGTGCGATAACAGGCGAATCCATTCCCGTTCATAAAAAAGTCACCCATGAAGTATATGCCGGTACAGTCGCTCTTGATGGTTCGATTTCCATTGAGATCACGACACCCGCAAATGAAACATTATTTCAAAAGATTATTCAAATGGTACAATCCGCACAAGAAGAAAAATCACCTTCCCAATTATTTATTGAAAAGTTTGAAGGAACGTACGTAAAAATTGTCTTAGTAACGGTCGCCATTATGATGTTTTTACCTTATTTACTATTTAACTGGACATTAACCGAGAGTATTTATCGAGCGATGATCCTACTCGTTGTCGCTTCACCTTGTGCGTTAGTAGCATCGATTATGCCTGCTACATTGTCCGCTATTTCCAATAGTGCTCGAAATGGGGTGCTCTTCAAAGGTGGGATTCATGCGGAGAATTTAAGTTATGTGAAAGCCGTTGCTTTTGATAAAACTGGGACATTGACCTTTGGTAAACCAAAGGTAACGGATGTTCATTTTGCTTCACATTGTGACCCGAAAGAAATCATTCCAATCGTCGGTGCGATTGAGAATGAATCGACCCACCCTCTTGCTGAAGCTCTGACAACTTATAGTTTAGATAGAGATATGGATTTCCACCAGATTGACGTGAATCAGATGAAAACGAAGAGTGGAAAAGGAGTAACTGCATCGGTAAATGGCCAAAACTGGATTATTGGTAATCCCGAACTTGTTGGTAAGGAAGCAGCATTTTCATTCCTTGATGGGATCGCAGCTTCTTTAACAGCAGAAGGAAAAACAGTCATCTTTGTTCAACGGGAAGAAGAAGTAATTGGTCTCTTCGCATTACAGGATTCCATTCGCCCAGATGCCAAACAGTCCATTCACGCGCTACATAAACGTGGCATTTATACCATCATGTTAACTGGTGATAATGAAGGGACAGCAAAGGCCATAGCTAAAGAAGCGGGAATCAGTGATTATATTGCCGAATGTTTGCCTGAAGAAAAGGTCGATCAAATCAAGGGGTTAATACAAAAATATGACAATGTGGCAATGGTTGGAGATGGAATAAATGATGCCCCCGCATTAGCAACCGCGAATATCGGAATTGCTATGGGAGAAGGTACTGATGTAGCTTTAGAAACCGCGGATATCGTTCTCATGAAAAATAATATTTCTAAAATAACGACTGCGATTGATCTCTCCAATAAGATGAACCGTGTCGTCAAGCAAAATGTGGTCTTTTCGATCATGGTGATTCTCACCCTTATTGTCGGAAACTTCTTTCAGGCAATTGACCTGCCACTAGGGGTAATTGGACATGAAGGAAGTACGATCTTAGTCATCTTAAATGGGTTGCGATTATTAAGATAGTTGCCTATGGGCAGCTATCTTAATAATTTTCAAGCTGAATCTGATCGGTTCGGCTCATTATTGCGCATCGTCGCATTGATAACGCCCCCCGTAATAATAATAAAACCAGAAATATAAAACCAAAACATTAAAATAATGACCGTACCTAAACTACCATATGTTGCTGAGAAGTTACCAAGCGCATTCACATAATGGGAGAAGGCAAGTGACACAAGCTGCCAACAAATCGTCGCAAAAACAGCCCCCCAAACCGCATGTTTAAATTGAACCTTTGCATTCGGAGCCAGTTTATACAAGGCAAGAAGGACGATAAAGAAAGCAACCGATGAAATAACCCAACGTAACATATTCCAAATGGTTAGAAATCGATCTGATAAGTCAACAAGTGAAAAAGCATACAGCCCGATTGCTTTACCAAATACAGGTAATAATAAGGCGATGACAATGACGACAATCATAGCAATGGTTAAAGCGATAGCAATGAGTCGTGCAACAATAAAAGAACGATTTTCTTCTACGTTATACGCACGATTAAATGCTTTTGTTATCGCATTAACCCCATTTGATGCGGACCATAATGTTGCAACAATCCCAATCGATAATAAGCCCGTATGTTGTGCATTGACCAACTGGCTCAGATTCGTATTAATTAAATGCGTTATTTCTGTCGGGGCATACGTTTCGATAAACTCCATGAGCATCGCTTCGTTAATTGGTAAATAACCGAGTAGCGTTACTAAGAATAATAAGAATGGGAATAATGACAATAAGAGGAAATAAGCTAATTGTGCTGATAATCCAAACACATCTGCTCTAATAATTTGCTTGTACATCTGTTTACCAAAGTCGATTACCTTCAACATTATGCTTATCTCCTCCTGTTTATTGAATAAACACACATCTTAATCTGTCGCTTATTTATTCACGAGCTTATCAACTGTATCCTCAACTTGTTCGAGGGCATTGATCGTTCGATCTACACCTTCTGTAAGACGCTCATTACATTCATCAATTGACGTTCGTACTTGAGCAACTACCATAGATGGATTATTCTTCAATTGGCGACACTTACGTTTGACAGAATCAAATTTAGCTGTTGTATAGGATCGCGTTTCTTTGTCTCTTAACGCCACGAGTCCACCAACAACTCCGCCGACGATGATACTTGTAAGTAATTTATTTTTACCCATGATGATGATCTCTCCTTTTCTGTTATATGTTATGATGATCTCGAATATGAGTCAATAATGCCTGGAAACCGTTTGTTACGAGTATCGAAATCTCCAGTATAATACGGATCAGGTACATTTACTTCTGCTGGATCTACTGTATAATCCGTTAACATAGCCAATACTACATCTTTATTCGCATCATATCCACTTTTTATTGTCTGCCGATTATCATTGTCCATGACAATGACATAATCAAAGCGTGCCCAGTCATCCGTTTGAAATTGCCTCTCGCCTATGATTCGCTTACTAAACAGGCTCAATACATTTCCGATCATTGTTTATCGCTTTATTCACATACCGATCCACAGTATAGGCAGTTAACTCCTCCATTTCAATCGTTTTTAAAAACTCATAGGCAGCACGTGGATTTTGAACGTACGGCTGAATCCACTCATCTTCCCGATCTTTCGGTAATATAATCGGCATGCGATGGTGAATCTCTTTCATAAAGTCATTCGAATCTTTTGTTAACAGTGTATACGTAAATAAGATCTGATCCCCTTTTTGCCATTTATCCCATAACCCGGCAAATGTAAATAGTTGTCGATCTGCTACCTGAATTCGCCTTGGACGTTTGGTTTCATCTGACTTCTTCCATTCATAAAAGCTATCCGCTACAATAAGGCAACGTTTTCTAGACATGAGGTTTTTAAAACTCGGCTTTTCATGGGCCGTTTCACTTCGCGCATTGATCATTTTATAACCGATTTTTTCATCGGCAGCCCATGAGGGTACAAGACCCCATTGTAAATTTCCTGCCCGCTTTTTCTCCCCGTCATGAATAATCGCTAATCCCTTTTGTCCGGGTGCAATATTATAACTCGGTTCATAGGATTGGAGCGAATCGACCCCATATTCCCTGAGGATCTCTGTTTCACTTGCAAATAATGTAAACCGACCACACATATGATCACCCCTTATTAAATAGTTATAGTTAAAGTCTGAATATTGCTTATCATTCTTTTTTTTATGGTATCATATCATTAACCTTATTTAATGAATTGTATAATCCCTATTTATAGCTAGATCACTCCGACGTGTAGTTGGAGTGACAGAGCTGGTTATGGTAATTATGCAATTCATTCTATCTAATGAATTTCATAACCCCTATTTATAGCTAGATCACTCCAAAGTGTAGTTGTATTGATTCGTTTACAACTACACCTTGAAGTGACAGAGCTGGTTATGGTAATTATGCAATTCATTCTATCGTTTAAAATAAGTTATGCAAAGGAGAATCCTATTTGACTACTTATACGTATTATAAAAACGCATTACAAGAGATTTCGAAACCATGTGCCTTTGTCGATTTAGCTCTATTCAAGGAAAATGCGCTGGACATTGCTGCTAGTAGCAACTCTAAACCAATCCGTATCGCTAGCAAATCAATTCGAAGTGTTGCTCTTCTAAAAAAACTCTTCTCCTACTCGCCATTATACCAAGGAATAATGTGTTTTACAGCAGATGAAGCCATTTATTTACAGGAACAGGGATTTGATGACTTATTAATTGCCTATCCCGTGTGGAATACGACACAACTACGAAAAATTAGTCAGCTTGTTCGAGACAACCAGACCATTACGGTTATGATTGACTCCGTTGAACACATTGATCGATTGGAACAGATTGCCAAAGAAACAAAGGGCTCCTTTTTAGTTTGTATGGATATTGACCTGTCGAGCGATTTCTATGGACTGCACTTCGGTGTCCATCGATCACCGATTAAAACACCAGAACATGCCCTGGCCATTGTCAATCGAATTGTCGATTCCATATTCCTTCACTTAGATGGTGTGATGGGGTATGAAGCCCAAATCGCCGGCATCACAGACAATAACCCTGAACAAAAGGCGAAAAACAAAGTCATCCAATTCTTGAAACGGAAATCTTCTAAAGAACTGATGCAAAAAAGACAGCATATTTTAGATGCCATCCATGCAAAAGGGGTTTCCTTACGTTTTGTAAATGGCGGTGGTACGGGTAGCCTACATCAAACAGCCCATGAAAGACAAGTAACAGAAGTGACCGTTGGTTCGGGTTTTTTTAATCCACAGCTTTTTGACTATTATAAAGACTTTAAAAGACAACCTGCCATGTTATTTGCGCTTGAGATTACGAGAATCCCGACTCAACATATTTACACTTGTTTTGGTGGGGGATATATTGCTTCAGGAGCTATTGGTAAAGATAAACAGCCTAAAGTTTATTTGCCGACAGGGGCACGATTAACTGCCAATGAAGGGGCTGGTGAAGTACAAACTCCGATCCATTATCAAGGTAAGATTCCTTTACAACATGGGGATCCGATCATCATGCGCCATAGTAAATCAGGCGAATTATGTGAGCGCTTTCGGGAAGTCTTATTGATTGACGAAGGAGCGGTCGTTGGAACAGCAACCACATATCGGGGGGATGGAAAATGTTTTCTATAAAACATACAAAGCAAAAATGGAAAAATTGGTCTGAAGTTATTTTGAGTCAGCCTGAAGCCACTTATTATCCGAAACAGGCTGATGATATTATACAAATCTTGCAAGATTGTCAGGTGAATCAAAAAACTCTCCGTGTTGTTGGCGCAGGGCATTCGTTTACCCCGCTCGTAGCAACAAGTGAAATTCTTCTCTCACTTGAACATCTGTCTGGCATTGAAACGATCGATCATGCCAATCACATTGTTACCGTTTGGGGTGGAACAACATTAAAAGATCTTGGCGAGTTGTTACATGAACAGGGTTATGCGATGGAAAACTTAGGCGACATTAACGCGCAATCAATCGCTGGAGCAATTAGTACCGGGACACATGGCACAGGAGTAACCTTTGGCAGTCTCTCTACACAAGTTACACAACTGACTGTCATGACAGCATCTGGAGACATCATAGAAGTATCTGAATCCAGCAATATTAGCTACTTTCATGCGATGCAACTATCATTAGGAATGCTTGGAATCATCATAAAGGTCCATCTGCGCGTCATTCCTTCCCACCAATTGGTGAGTGAAAGTTATCGCGCTTCCGTAACAGACTGTCTCCACAATATCCAAGAATTGAAAGAAAATAATCGGCACTTCGAATTTTTCTGGTTCCCTCATACAGAAACCGTACAAATTAAACAGTTAAATAGGTTAACAGATCAGATTGTCGCTGAAAGGAAAGCAAATAAGTTTAAAGAAGTCGTCATTGAGAATGGTGTATTTTGGCTCCTATCGGAATTATGCCGGCTGCAACCAAAATTGAGTAAACACGTTAGTGCTCTCGCAGCAAGGGGCATTCCTACTGGAAAGGAAATTGGTTTTAGCCATTCTATTTATGCGACACCACGACTCGTCAAATTCAATGAAATGGAATACAGTGTCCATGCTGAAGACATGGCAGCTGTGATCAAGGATATTCAATATGTGCTCATGAAAAGAAAACTTACTGTCCATTTTCCAATTGAATGCCGCTATGTCCAACAAGATGATATTTGGTTAAGTCCCTCTTATCAACGGGAATCAGCTTATATTGCCGTTCATATGTATAAAGGAATGAAGTTCAAAGAATATTTTGATGCGGTTGAGGAAGTCTTCCAACATTATGATGGACGACCACACTGGGGAAAAATGCATACGATGGCAACCAAACATCTAAGAGAAGCCTATCCACGGCTTGATGACTTTTTACAAGTACGTAAAGAACTTGATCCAACCGGTTTATTTTTAAATGATTATGTACGGAATCTATTTAGCATCCCAACGTGAACGCCTAAGGAAGAAAACCGTAATCCATTAAAAAAAGGAAGACCAGTTTAGAACATTATATAAGGTGTAGTCCAAGATTGAACCTCTCATGACTGAAGTCCGAGTGTTCTTGGCTAATCCATATCACGAAAGATGATATAGAAGGTTTTGCTTACGAGGACTTTTTTACGGACAGTTTTGAAATGGAAAAGCGTGACAATTTTACTGTCGTTAGTGTTACGATTAAAAATACGGGAGAAGACTCAATTATTCTAGGTAGTAGTATAATCTCTTTCCCAGATGGGATCTTATAAGTGAGAATAACGAACATGAGATTTTTAACGAAAGGAAAGAAGAGTTGAAACCTGTGGGAGATATTGTATTTTTAACGGGCCATATATGAATGAATTTCATAATTACCAAAACTAGCTGTGCCACTTCGATATATAGTTGTAAACGAATCAATACAAATACATGTTGGAGCGATATAGCTATAAATAGGAATTATTTAATTCATTAATATACGAAGTTAATGATGTTTTACATCTTGTTTATGAATTTGCAGATAGAAAAGGAGTATTATAAAAAGGTTTTAATAGAGAAAATTTCTGATATAATAAGGATAGTGTAATTAAGTATTCAAGGTGGTGGCTAATCCCTTTTTAGAAAGGGGTGATGCCTATGTCTATATTTGAATCATTAGTAATAATGCTCAACTTCAGTTTGCTTGTAATAGCACTGTTGACATATATAGCCAAAGAAAAATAACCACCTTAGAATACTTCTGACAGAGTATGGGTGGTTATTCTTCACTCTTAAATGTCGCCACTTTGGATGGCAGTTACACTGAAGATTAGGTAGTTAAACTAGCCAGTCTTTTAATTTTATATGGAATATCTACTCATATCATACACGAAAACATAAAAAAATGAAATCAATGATTTTAAAAAAGATGACCTCTATTCTATATAGAGATCACCTTCTAATTACATAACTCTTTTTTTAAATGTGTCCTTGACAAGGGTACCAGTTTAATTGGCCTTCCTTCACATTCCTTTTATTATTTCCCGATAAATTGTTGTGTCCAGTGATTGCCTTTTTCGACAAATCCAACACCAATTTCGGTAAAGTCACCATTTAAAATATTTGCACGATGCCCTTCACTATTCATCCAGCCATTAACTACTTCTTCTGGAGTCTGTTGACCTCTCGCAATGTTCTCGCCTGCTGTTCGATACGTAATTCCATAGGCTTTCATCATATCAAAAGGTGATCCATATTGTGGGCTCTGGTGGTCAAAATAATTGTTGTTTGCCATATCATTTGATTTCTCACGGGCCACATGACTTAATTCTGTGTTTGCTTTTAATGGAGATAAGCCTTGTTTTTCCCGTTCATTATTTGTCAGTTCAACCACTTCTTGTTCATACGCACTTAATGATTCATCTGCTTCTGGTTGTTCGTCTTTATTAACTTCTTTATTAACTTCTTCATTTACCTCTTCATCATTTGCATCTTGCTCAACTTCTACCTCTTCTTTTGGCTCTTCTTTAGATTCTTCTTTTGGTTCTTCTGTTGGCTCTTCTTGAAGCTCTTCTTTAGGTTCCTCTTTTGGTTCTTCTGGCTTCACTTCTTCACCTTTTACAGGTTTTTCAATTTCTTCTGCTTTTGGTTGCTCTTGTTTGCCTTCGAACTTCTTAATGAATTCATGGCATTTATCTAAAGAAATTTGATTCCATTCCCCATTAATAGAGTAATAGACTTTCTTGCTATATGTTTTATCCTGTGTTTGGTCAGCATTTGCTGCCGCACTTGCAGGAGTAGTAACAACCCCACTAACTAATAAAGCGAATGATAAAACGCTGATCGTGCTTATTTTCTTGAACATATCTGTACAACTCTCCCTTGTTTTGTTTTCAGGAATATCATAGCACGGTTTTTTTGTAATATTAGTGCTAAACTCTTCCACCATACAGAGCTTCCATCACATTTTGAAAGAAGAGTGCATTTTTTATGGGCTCTTAACTTTTTCATGTTGGTCCTTTTTAGGTAGAATCTGCGCGCACTGGAATTTTTTACAATCATATTGCTATTGACACCTATTAAAAAGGTGGCATATATTACAACCACCCCATAATTTGTCATGAAACTGTGACTTGATTTTATTGCTTGAATGTAATAAACTTTTCAATGCTAGGCTACCTATCTACTGGTAGAGAATGCTCCTTATTATGCATTTTATAATTGATTAAAGTTTCATTTTAAACCGTAGATTTTTCCGTTTAGACACAGATTAATGAATTTCATTAAAGTGAATACGAACAACAACTAATATTCAAGAAAAAAGACGACAATTATATTGACTATAAAATGGTACATATAAATAATCATCAATGGAGGAAACACACATGTTATCGAAAGCAGAAATTGGAATTGATTTAGGAACAGCAAATCTACTAATCTATTCAAAGACAAAAGGAATTGCCTTAAACGAGCCCGCTATCGTAGCGATTAATATTCATACAAATAAAGTAATTGCCGTAGGAATCGAAGCAAAGGAAATGGTCGGAAAGACACCACAAAACATTGTTGCTATTCGCCCTTTACAAGGTGGAGTGATTGCGGATTATGATGTAACGACTCAAATGCTAAAGGAATTCATGAATAAGGCTAGTAAAACACTAGGTGTCTCCATGCGGAAGCCGACAGTTGTAATTTGTACACCATCAGGAAGTACTTCTGTAGAGCGTCGGGCCATTCATAATGCCATTGCAAGCTATGGTGCTAAACAAGTGCACCTGATTGAAGAACCAATTGCAGCAGCGATCGGTGCGG
Organism: Virgibacillus sp.; assembly: GCA_035302925.1. Lineage (GTDB taxonomy): Bacteria > Bacillota > Bacilli > Bacillales > Amphibacillaceae > CALAMD01. Next base: position 23,356 of record DATGSG010000151.1, read on the forward strand.
ATTTACCAGTAGACGAACCATTAGCTAATGTCATTGTAGATATTGGTGGTGGGACTTCAGAGATCGGAATTATTTCATTTGGTGGAGTTGTTTCAAGTAGTGCAGTCCGCATTGGTGGAGATAATCTTGATGAAGATATTATTCAAATGATCCGCAAGAAACATAGTATTTTAGTTGGAGAAAGAACAGCTGAAAATATTAAAACTGAAATCGGTTATGCTCATCCAGACCATAGTGAAGCCAAAATGGAGGTCCGTGGACGTGATATGGTAACAGGCTTACCTAAAACCGTTGAAATATCTTCCATTGAAATTCATGAAGCCATTCGAACATCCCTTAGTAAAATATTAGAAGGACTTCGTACGACATTGGAAAATTGTCCACCCGAGTTAAGTGGGGATATTGTTGATCACGGAATCGTCCTAACAGGTGGTGGAGCAATGTTACATGGAATTAAAGAATGGCTCATCAATGAGATTGATGTACCTGTTCACATTGCTCCGAATCCTCTTGAATCGGTGGCCATCGGTACAGGTCGTGCTCTTAAAATGATTGATAAATTACAAACAGTTATCAAATGAGTTTCATAATTACTGTACCAGCTATGCGGATATAGCTATAAATAAGGATTATGAAGTTCTCTAAAAATAAAAACGATCACGATCAGTTTTAGCGATCGTGATCCTAAAAGCCAGTTTGGCCTTTACGCTGTTGTCTAATTTTCATTCGTTGTCGCATCATGATGCTCTAGGAAAGCTTTAAATGAGGGATTGCTCAGTCGATCCATTTTAAAATCGCCTTCGGAGAGCATCTTTTTGCGTACCTACTTTTATTTTTTACAGCAGATTGAATGACTTATAACTTGTGCAAGGTCTCAAAGATTTCGACAGCGCGACTTTTCATTTCTTTCAGATATTTCTCACCGGGCACAATTTGCTCAGGTGGATACACACCGCGTTTTGTAATGCTGCCATTACCAATCATCTGCGCAACAATTGAAATCGTACTTGCCGTGGCCCGGGCCATCGCCGTAATATTATGTTCACGATCTTTGTAGGTCATCATTTCATATTCATACGCTACTTCAGAACCACCTTGTTTCCCCGCTATAACCGTTCGCAATAAGACAGCATCATCTTTATTCTTTAACTCCACGATCGGATCTAATACTTGAAGTAAAACGTCCCGGGGGCTGATGGATTGTCCGTTTAGCTCGATCTGATAATCTTTTCGCGTTAAGTTTAAATCAACAAGTAATTTAAACTTTTCCGCATGCCCTGGATAACGGATTGTTTTATATTCCAATGTTTCTAAATCTGGATATGATAATGATAAGGTTGATGTACCACCAGAAGTGTGGAATGCTTCTAATGGTCCAAAATCATCAAAGTGGATCCGCTCCACTTCTGTCAGCGAGAGTATTTCTTGTTTCACACCATTTCGAATAATCAAGGATGGATCTGTGTAATGATCAAACACTCCATCCATTGAAAACACATGATTATACTCGAGTGGTGGGTCAGGACGTAAGGGAATACCTCCTACAAACAACTTAATCGATTCAACATGATTGAGTTGACGGGCTCCATGGCCTGATAAAATATTAATCATTCCTGGAGCAACTCCCAGATCAGGAATCAGAGTGACCTTTTTTGCTTTTGCTGCCTCATGCAAAAGTAAGACGCGATCCGTCATCTGCCCAATATGTCCTCCCAAATCGATCGAGTGAACACCAACTTCAATGGCTGCTTGAGCGACCTTTTCATTAAAGGTATAAAATAGTGCATTGACGATCACATCAAATTGTTTCATGTACTCCTTTAATTCCGTATGATTTGTCGCATCGACTTGAAAAGCGCGCAGCTTTGGTGAATGAAAGTGATCACAGACAGCTTGAGCTTTCTCCGCATCCACATCCGCAATCCCGACGAGTGAGACACCTTCACTTCGGACGAGATCTCGTGCGGTTTCTTTTCCCATAAGTCCTGAACCGAGTACACCTATCTTCATTACATCACTCCTCATAAAAGTAAAAGATAATTAAATTCCTTATCATTCATCATGTGCTCGCTTACTCGACATCAATCTGGGCCCGTTGTAATTTACCACTATAGTCTACATAAATCGCCTTCCATTCCGTAAAGACATCTAATGCCTGCAAACCAGAATCACGATGCCCATTTCCGGTTCCTTTTGTTCCACCGAAAGGCAAATGAATTTCTGCCCCCGTTGTACCCGCGTTCACGTAGACAATACCCGTATCAAGATCTCGCTGTGCTTGGAAGACCTGATTGACATCTTTCGTAAATATAGAACTTGATAATCCATAGATGACACGGTTATTGACTTCAATCGCTTCTGTAAAACTCTTCACAGGGATGAGTGAAACGACCGGGCCAAATATCTCTTCTTGGGCAATCCGCATAGTTGCTTCGACATCGGTAAATAAAGTCGGCGCAAAATAATGACCTGCTTGATAATCATCTTCTGTCAGTTCGAATCCACCAGCAACTAAGGTTGCTCCTTCACTTTTCCCAATGGCAATATATTCGTTTATTTTATCAAGACCTGCTTGATTGATGATCGGACCTACTTTTATCGATTCGTCTAGACCATCTCCGATTGTTAATTGTTTCATTGCTGTGAGTAAGCGTTCTTCCAATTCCGCTTTAACATCTTCATGAACGATGACCCGACTACAAGCTGTACACCGTTGACCACTTGTCCCAAAGGCGCTCCATAAAATCCCTTCCACTGCTAAACCCAAGTCCGCATCATCCATGACAATAACCGCATTTTTGCCGCCCATTTCCAGGGAAACCTTTTTCAATTGTTGGCCACAGGTGGCTGCGATATGACGCCCGGTTTCTGTAGAACCTGTAAATGAGATGATATTGATTGCATCGTGATTGACCATGGCATCGCCAACCGTTGTACCAGAACCAAAGACCACATTCACTACACCTTTTGGCAATCCTGCTTCCGCAAAGATCTTTGCTAATGTGTAGGCCATCAGTGGTGTTTCGGTTGCCGGTTTCCAAACAACGGAATTTCCCGCAATAATGGCCGGAAATGTTTTCCACGTCGCAATGGCAATCGGAAAATTCCATGGTGTGATGATCCCCGCAACACCAACAGGAGAACGAACACTCATCGCAAATTTATCTTGTAATTCTGCGGGTGTTGTTTGCCCATATAGACGCCTTCCTTCACCAGCCATATAAAAAGCCATATCAATTCCCTCTTGCACTTCTCCCCTTGCTTCCTCTAGCACTTTTCCATTCTCCAATGTTAGTAATCTTGATATATCTTCTTTTTGTTCTTTCATAAGCTGACCAATTCGGTACAGCACTTCCCCGCGCTGTGGTGCTGGCACAAGTGCCCACTCTTTTTGTGCTTTCTTTGCAGCTTGCACGGCCTCATCTACTTGTGTAGGTGTCGATTTGGGTACTTGAATGATTTCCTCGCCTGTCGCTGGATTGATTACAGCTTGCGTATCTGCTACCCCAACCCATTCTCCATCAATATAGTTGGATAGTTTATCAACGGTTAGTATATGATTTGTCATCCTACATCCTCCTCCATATTTTGCACGTTCATTATTCGCCTTTTTGCTTACGTAATTGGTCAATCGTCGTACCTACTGCAATGTGCTCTTGTTCCGTCTGAATTTCAATGACGACTGGTCGCTTCATTGTTAATGCCCATTTAAAAGCTTGTCTGAATTCCTCCGCGGTATGTACGAGATGTCCATCCGCACCAAGCGCTTTTGCCAAATCAACGAAAGAGACATTCCCTAAATCAGTGGCCATTACCTTATTCGGATAGTCCATTTCTTGATGCATCCGGATGGTCCCATACATCTGATTGTTAAACACGAGACTAATAATGGGAATCTCATATCTGACCGCTGTTTCTAATTCTTGGGCCGTCATCATGAAGCCACCATCACCCGATAAGGAAACAACCGTTTTATGCGGGAAAGCTAATTTTGCCCCAATTGCTGCAGGCATACCATAGCCCATCGCACCAGAAGTAGGTCCAACATAGGAATGTGCCTTTGTAAACGAAAAGAAAGTATGCAACCAACCCGCAAAGTTTCCTGCATCATTTGTGATGGTCGCCTCTGCAGGTAGGTTGTCTTGTAAGATCGCGATCACTTGTTTATTCAACACATCTGTCGGTTGATAGACTAAACAGCTTGCTTCTTCATAACGTTGCCGACATTTGCTCACCCAATCTCCCCATCCCCGATCACCCCTGTTGAATGTGAATGCTTCTAAAGCTTCTCGCAAATCAGCTACGATACCAAGATCTGGTGCATAAACATTCCCAAGTGTGGCAACATCAATATCAATCTGAAGTAGCTTCTTCTCCGCTGTTATGATTGAATAATCTTGGGTTGTCACCTCGGATAATCTCGTTCCACATGCTACAATCAGATCGGATTGGGCAACTGTTTCTCGTATTTCCTTCGCCATGCCTAAGCCGAGATGCCCGACATATAAAGGGTGATCATTTGGGAACACATCATGGCGTCTGAAGGCAGCCATCACAGGTAATTTATGTTTCTCGGCAAAGGTCAGCAGTGCCCTTTCCGCCCTCGCACTTTTCACACCACCCCCTGCAATAATAAGGGGATGTTTTGCCTTCAAAAGAAGTTCTTCAGCGGCCTTAACCTCAGCTTGAGCAGGAACGGGATTCGGTTTCTTGACGCTAGGTCCGAAATACATCTCCGCTTTGATTGGCAAAACATCTTCGGGTATCGAAATAATAACGGGACCTGGACGCCCAGATTGGGCAATGCGAAACGCCTTCTGAACAATTTCCGGCATCCGTTCAGGATCCTTTACTTCAACCACCCACTTGGAAATGGGTTGGAAGAATTGTTCTAAATCAACCTCTTGAAAAGCTTCTCGTCCACGAAACTTACGGTGGACTTGCCCTAAAAACACAATCAATGGTGTCGAATCTTGGTAAGCGGTATGCACCCCTATCGACAAATTGGCTGCCCCGACACCTCTTGTTGCTAGAACAATTCCTGGTTTTAAGGTTGATTTTGCATAACCTTCTGCCATAAATGCAGCCCCCCCTTCATGACGTGCAGAAATCACATCAATTGTCGGGCTATCATATAGAGCATCTAAAATCGGCAAATAGCTTTCACCAGGAACACAAAATACGTGCCTTACCTTTTCAATTTTCATACAGTTAACAATGGCTTGTGCGGCTGTTTGTTTGTTGGTAATATGTTGCGGTTTCATTCACCTTGTCACCTCAGTTTCATTTAGATGATCTTAATGACAGTTGTGTATCCGTTTACATTTACGTGTTAGAGGATTAGCTTTTCTTGTTGATAGATAGCGTTCGTGGAGTTGGTGAAACATGTTAATGAATTTCATAATACCGGTTTAGTGCCACATCGTTACAACATATAGTTGCGTTAACCATTCTTAACTACATGCCGTATCGATGTTGTTGATTTTGGCAATTATGAAATTCATTCATGTTAATGAATTTCATAATACCGGTTTAGTGCCACATCGTTACAACATATAGTGGCGTTAACCGTTCTTAACTACATGCCGTATCGATGTTGCTGATTTTGGCAATTATGAAATTCATTCATGTAGATAAAAAAACAAAATCTGTGACTTCCCTTTTCATGATGCATCGCTTAATCCAATCGTAACAGAGTTATTCCGTA
>DATGSG010000152.1:0-4030 GCA_035302925.1 Virgibacillus sp.
AACTGAATTAATTGTTCACGAGCGTATTGAAACAACGGAAGCAAAAGCAAAAGAACTAAAATCTGCAGTAGAAAAGATGATTACACTCGGTAAACGTGGGGACCTTAGCGCACGTCGCCAAGCCGCAGCATATTTATACAACCCAAAAACAGATGAAGATGATAGTGTTATTCAAAAACTTTTTGGAGAAGTTGCTGAGCGTTATGAAGATCGACAAGGTGGATATACACGGGTGCTTAAATTAGGCCCACGTCGCGGTGACGGTGCAAAAATGGCAATCATCGAGTTAGTTTAAAGAACGAAAATGATACGAGTTAAGGGCAAGGCTGAATCTCTTCCACGAGGTGAATCCAAGCCCTTTTTTTGTAGATTAGAATACAGAAATAAAGATATATGCATGAATCCGTACCGAGTTGATGAGACCCGTGGATAAAGGAGGTATCACGATCATGAGGAAAGAGAAGAAGATTGTTGAGTTTAGAAGTGTTTATTTTAGGTATGGAGATGATGAACCTTGGGTCGTTAATGACTGTTCCTTCGATGTTTATGAAAATGAATGGATCGCAATTATTGGCCATAATGGTTCGGGAAAGTCGACCATTGCAAAACTCATGACGGGATTATTATTTCCACAAAAAGGTGATATTTTCATTAATGGTCGACATGTGAATGAGGAGACCATTTGGGATATCCGCAGAGACATTGGGATGGTCTTTCAAAACCCGGATAATCAATTCGTCGGAACAACGGTTCGGGATGATGTTGCTTTCGGGATGGAGAACCGTGGTGTTCCCCGAGAAGTAATGATTGAAAGAATCGATAAAACATTAGCAGATGTCGATATGCAAGATTATGTAATGACGGAACCACATCGACTATCTGGTGGACAAAAGCAACGTGTCGCGATTGCTAGCGTGTTAGCCATTTCCCCACAAGTACTCATTTTGGATGAAGCTACAGCGATGCTTGATCCAAAAGGAAGAACTGAAATTATGGAGACCGTTACAAATGTACAAGCAGAGAATCAACTATCGTTACTAACGATCACACATGATTTGTCAGAAGTAGTCAATGCAAAAAGGATTGTTGTCATGAATGATGGGAAAGTGTGGGACGAGTCTACCCCTAGGGACATTTTTTCAAAGCGGGGTAAATTAAAAGAGATCGGGCTAGACATCCCATTTGTTGGTCAATTAGCAGATGAACTGAAAAAAATAGGCGTACCGATTATAAAAGAGCCACTAAATCATCGGGAATTGTTGGAGGATTTATGGATATTACATTCGAACACGTAAGTTATACGTATCAGCCGAAGACCCCTTTTGCACATGATGCACTCAATGATCTATCATTCCATATTCCTTCAGGTACCTTCGTTGCGATAATTGGACATACAGGTTCAGGAAAATCAACGCTTATTCAGCATTTAAATGGGCTTGTTTCGCCAACGGAGGGCAATGTAACAATCGGTGAATTCAGCCTAACAAAGGATGATAAGCCTAAGAATATGAAAGACTTACGCAGTCAAGTAGGTGTTGTTTTTCAATATCCAGAACATCAGTTATTTGAAGAAACAGTTGAAAAAGATATCGCATTTGGACCAGAGAACTTCGGAGTATCCGCAGATGAGATTAAGAAGCGCATTCAAGACGTTATGCCAGCAGTCGGACTATCAGAGGACTTTTTAAAACGCTCTCCATTTGACCTGAGTGGTGGGCAAATGAGGCGTGTGGCCATCGCTGGTGTGCTTGCCGTAAATCCTAAAGTACTCGTCTTAGATGAACCAACGGCAGGTCTTGATCCACGGGGACAAGAGGAAATTATGGATATGTTTTATCGGTTACACAAAAAACAAAACTCAACAACGGTCCTAGTCACACACAGTATGGAGGATGCACTGAAGTATGCGGATCATGTGCTGATTTTAAATGAAGGAGAACTATATATAGAGGGTAAGCCTGTAGAGGTGTTTATCCAAAAGGAGCGATTGCAAAAGGTTGATCTTGATGTTCCTGAACTGATTGAGTTCTTACAACAGTTTGAAAAAAAGACGGGAATAAAAATTCCGTTCCATGGTCAGTCAATGGATGAAATTGCCCAGTCTATTCAGCAAGTAATTAGTGGGGACGGGTCGATATGAATAATATTATCATTGGCCAGTATGTACCAGGAAATTCTATCGTGCATCGATTGGACCCGCGAACAAAAATAACAATTATATTTTTCTTTGTCTTTATCGTATTTCTAGCAAATAATCTTTTTAGTTACGGAATTCTAACCGCTTTTGCGCTTGGTAGTGTCTTCATTACGAGAATTCCAACGCGCTTTATTTTAAAAGGGCTTGCACCTGTTTGGATACTGATTATCTTCACCTTCACCTTACACTTGATTGTGACAAATGAAGGCTCTGTATTATTCAATCTATTTGGATTTAAGGTTTACACGGGTGGAGTAATTCAAGGATTCGCGATTTCCATGCGGTTTTTCTTACTCATTTTAGTAACATCCATGCTCACCTTAACAACAACAGCAATGGAAATTACGGATGCGATCGAATACATGCTGCATCCATTAAAGAAGATTAAGTTTCCGATTCATGAACTTGCTTTAATGATGTCCATCTCGCTTCGTTTTATTCCAACACTGATGCAGGAAACGGATAAGATATCGAAGGCACAAGCATCACGCGGAGTGGATTTCAAAACGGGACCTATCAAACAACGAATTAAAGCAGTTGTACCTTTATTAATCCCTCTATTTGTAAGTGCTTTTAAACGGGCTGAGGAGCTTGCCATGGCAATGGAAGCAAGAGGGTATAATGGTGGAGAAGGGCGTACAAAACTACGTGAATTGAAGATTGAGAAGCATGATCTATTTGTGTTTGTCGTCTTCATCTTTATTATCGCTGGGTTTTTTTATACACGAAATTAATAAACAGAGATAAAAATCGACTTACACCAAGAACATGGTGTAGAACGTAAGGGCAGATGAAGCATGAAAAGAATGAAATGTGTACTTAGTTATGATGGAACAAACTTCTCAGGCTTCCAGATTCAGCCGAGGAAACGAACGGTTCATGGAGAAATTGAAAAGGCATTAAAGAAAATACACAAAGGCCGATCGATTAGAATCCAAGCATCTGGACGTACAGACTCAGGTGTCCATGCTAAAGGACAAACGATCCATTTTGAAACAGATTATCACATTCCGGTTTCCAATTGGAAGCAAGCACTAAATACATTGCTACCTAAGGATTTGTATGTCCATCAGGTTGATATGGTCCCAGCAGATTTCCATGTGCGCTATGATGTGCTCGAGAAAGAGTATCGTTATTATATATGGAATGAACAGGAAAGAGATGTTTTAAAACAAAACTATTATTATCAATTCCCTTATCCTTTACAGATCGAGAGGATGCAGGAGGCTTGTGTGTATTTGCAAGGGGAACATGATTTTACAACCTTTTCATCAGCAAAAGCGACCATAAAGGGAAGTAAAGTTCGCACATTATCACATATCACCTGCGAACAAAATGGAAATGAGATTGAATTTATACTTCGGGGTGAGGGCTTTCTTTATCATATGGTTCGTATTATAATTGGTTGTCTAGTCGATATTGGACAAGGTAAACGAGAACCGTCTGATATACCGGCTCTTTTGAAGCAGAAAGACCGGCAGTTATTAGGGGAAACAGTCCCTGCCCAAGGGTTATATTTATGGGAAGTAAACTATCCAGATCTAAGTGGTAAAAGGTGAAAAGTAAATATCATAATTGCTTGACAAAGGACTAGTTATTGGGTTAAGATAGACTATGGTAAATTATTTTAAACCACGGTTAGCCCCGAAATCTAATTGTGTTTAAATATATGAACGAACCAATTGAAATTATTGAAATATGGAGGGAATCCGGTCATGCGCACAACTTTCATGGCGAATGAAAATAATATTGAACGCAAATGGCACGTTGTGGATGCTGAAGGGCAACGTTTAGGTCGTTTATCAAGTGAAATTGCCAATGTTTTACGTGGCA